>NZ_JBHVQS010000040.1:0-81322 GCF_042886435.1 Streptomyces sp. NPDC058000 | reverse complement strand
ACCCCTTCCGCACCGCGCCCCCGATCAGACCCCCGTCATTCCCCCCCCACCCGCGAGGTTCCCAGACACATGGCTGACATCAACCGCCGGCGATTCCTCCAGATAGCCGGCGCCACCGCGGGCGTCACCGCCCTCTCCGGCAGCATCGCCCGCGCCGCCGCCATCCCCGCCCGGCGCAGCGCCGGCTCCATCAAGGACGTCGAGCACATCGTCGTCCTCATGCAGGAGAACCGTTCCTTCGACCACTACTTCGGTTCGCTGAAGGGCGTCCGAGGCTTCGGCGACCCGCGCCCGGTCACCCAGCCGAACGGCAAGTCCGTCTGGTACCAGGCCAACGGCGGCAAGGACGTGCTGCCCTACCACCCCGACGCCGAGAACCTCGGCATGCAGTTCATCGAGGGCCTCAACCACGACTGGCACGGCGGCCACCAGGCGTGGAACGGCGGCAAGTACGACCAGTGGATCCCCGCCAAGGGCACCGGAACCATGGCGTACCTGACCCGCCAGGACATCCCCTTCCACTACGCGCTCGCCGACGCCTTCACCATCTGCGACTCCTACCACTGCTCGCTGATGAGCTCCACCGACCCCAACCGCTACTACCTGTGGTCCGGCTACGTCGGCAACGACGGCACCGGCGGCGGCCCGGTCGTCGGCAACGAGGAGGCCGGCTACGGCTGGACCACCTACCCCGAGCGCCTGGAGAAGGCCGGCGTCTCCTGGAAGATCTACCAGGACATCGGCGACGGCCTGGACGCCGCCGGCAAGTGGGGCTGGATCGACGACGCCTACCGCGGCACCTACGGCGACAACTCCCTGCTCTTCTTCAACCAGTACCGCAACGCCAAGCCCGGCGACCCGCTCTACGACAAGGCCCGCACCGGCACCAACGTCAAGCAGGGCGACGGCTACTTCGACCAGCTCAAGGCCGACGTCAAGGCCGGCAAGCTGCCGCAGATCTCCTGGATCGCCGCCCCCGAGGCGTTCTCCGAGCACCCCAACTGGCCCGCCAACTACGGCGCCTGGTACGTCTCCCAGGTCCTGGACGCGCTCACCTCCAACCCCGACGTGTGGAGCAAGACCGCCCTGTTCATCACCTACGACGAGAACGACGGCTACTTCGACCACGTCGTCCCGCCGTTCCCGCCGGCCTCCGCCGACCAGGGCCGGTCCACCGTGGACACCGCCCTGGAGCACTTCTCCGGCAACGCCACCTACGCCGCCGGCCCCTACGGCCTCGGCCAGCGCGTCCCGATGCTGGTGGTCTCCCCCTGGAGCACCGGTGGCTACGTCTGCTCCGAGGTCTTCGACCACACCTCCGTCATCCGGTTCATGGAGCGCCGCTTCGGCGTCCACGAGCCCAACATCTCGCCCTGGCGCCGCGCCGTCTGCGGCGACCTCACCTCCGCCTTCGACTTCTCGTTGGAGAACACCAAGCCGGCCGCGCTCCCGGACACCAAGGGCTACCAGCCGCCGGACCACAACCGGCACGACAGCTACCACCCCACGCCGCCCGCCAACCCCGTCCTGCCCAAGCAGGAAGCGGGCTCCCGGCCCAGCCGCCCGCTGGCCTACGTACCGCTGACCGACGGCACCGCGGACGTCGCCGGCGGCCGCTTCACCCTCACCTTCAGCGGCGGCAACGCCGCCGGCGCCTGCTTCCTGGTCACCGCGCCCAACCGCACCGACGGCCCCTGGACGTACACCACCGAGGCCGGCAAGACCCTCGCCGACACCTGGAACACCAGCTACTCCAAGGGCAGTTACGACCTGACGGTGCACGGCCCCAACGGCTTCCTGCGCACCTTCAAGGGCCCCGGCAAGAAGCAGACCCCCGAGGTGACCGCCCGCCACGACGCCGCCTCCGGCCACGTCGAACTGTCCCTCACCAACCCGGGCACCGCCCCCTGCCGGCTGACCATCGCCAACGCCTACGGCGGCGCCAAGCAGACCGTCCGGGTGGACCCGGGCGGCACCGTCACCCAGCCCGTCGACCTCACCGGGAGCAAGCGCTGGTACGACCTGACGGTCACCGCCGACACCGACGCCGGCTTCCTGCGCCGGTTCGCCGGCCACGTCGAGACCGGTAAGCCCGGCGTCAGCGACCCGGCGCTCCGCACCGGCTGACCCGGCCCCGGCCGGGAGGCGCCGCAGCGTCCGCGCCTCCCGGCCACCCGTCGGCGGGAATGTCGCCTTGCCTTGGAGCGCACTCCAGCTCCTAGCGTGTGACCCACCACCGACCGAAGGGGAACCGATGCGGTACACACTGTTCGGCAAGACCGGCCTGCGGGTGAGCGAACTGGCCCTGGGCACCATGACCTTCGGCGAGGAATGGGGCTGGGGCACCGCCAAGGACACCAGCGCGCGCATCCTCGACGCCTACGCCGACGCCGGCGGCAACTTCCTCGACACCGCCAACAACTACACCGGCGGCAGCTCCGAGACCATGCTCGGCGAACTGCTCGCCGGCCGCCGGGACCGGTTCGTCCTGGCCAGCAAGTACACCTGCGCCACCGCCGAGGGCGACGTCAACGCCGGCGGCAACCACCGCAAGAACCTCGTGCAGTCCGTCGAGGCCAGCCTCCGCCGCCTGAACACCGACCGGCTCGACGTGCTGTGGGTGCACGCCCGGGACAACTTCACCCCCGTCGAGGAGGTGATGCGCGCCCTGGACGACGTGGTGCGCGCCGGCAAGGTGCTCTACCTCGGCGTGTCGGACTGGCCCGCCTGGGAGATCGCCCAGGCCAACACCCTCGCCGAACTGCGCGGCTGGACCGCCTTCGCCGGCTCGCAGCTGCGCTACAACCTCCTGGAGCGGACCGTGGAGCGCGAACTGCTCCCGCAGGCCCGCGCCTTCGACCTGGCCGTGCTGGCCTGGGCCCCGCTCGCGGCCGGCAAGCTCACCGGCAAGTACCGGCGCGGCGAGTCCGGCCGACTGGACACCACCGACCGGCCCAGCGACTGGGACCACAACGAGGACGAGACCGTCACCGCCGTCCTGGAGGTCGCCGCGAAGGGCGGCTGGAGCCCGGCCCAGGTGGCCCTGGCCTGGCTGCGGCAGCGCCCCGGCAACGTCATCCCGATCATCGGCGCCACCAAGGAGAGCCAGCTGGCCGACAACCTCGCCAGCGTGGACGTGGTACTGGACGCGGACGCCGTGGCGCGACTGGACGCCGCCAGCGAGGTCCCGCTCGGCTTCCCGCACGCCTTCCTCCGCGAACCGGGCATCACCGAGACCGTCTACGGCGACCGCTGGTCCGCCATCGAGGACCGGCGCTCCACCTACCGGCGCACCGCCCACGAGGTGCGCTGACCGCTCCGCGCGCACCCCTCCCCGTAGGCGCCCCGGTACGCCCCCGTACGCCGAACGCCGCCGCCCGGCTGGCCGGGTGGCTGCGGCTGCGTTCTAGTGAGGTGGGCCGGCGGTCCGCCGGGCCACCACGGGTGCCGAAGGAGACGTGCGATGAGGAACACCGCCACGACGGCCGTCACCGCGGCCGCCGTCGCGCTGGTCGCGGTGGCGGTCGGCGGATGCTCGAACGGGGGCGGCGGGACCGCCCCGTCGCGCTCCAAGACCCCCTCCGGGACCGGCCCGGCCAGCGCCCCGCCGACGGCGACCCCGTCGGCGGGGCCGGTCGCGGTGCACGCCCGCTCGGGGCCGCTCGGCACGATCCTGGTCGACGGACAGGGCCGCACCCTGTACCTGTTCGAGGCGGACAGGGGCCGCGAGTCGACGTGCTACGGCGACTGCGCCAAGGACTGGCCACCGCTGGTGGTGCGCGGCGCCCCCACGGCCGGCAGCGGCGTGCGGGAGGAACTGCTGGGGACCACCGCCCGCCGTGACGGCAGTCGGGAGGTCACGTACCACGGGCACCCGCTCTACTACTTCGTCCAGGACAAGCGGCCCGGCGACGTCAACGGCCAGGGCTCGGACGACCAAGGCGCGAGGTGGTACGTCCTGGACCCCGCGGGCAACCGGATCACGAAACCGGTGCCCAGCGGAAGCCCCAGCAGCAGTCCCAGCGGGCACTGACCGTGCGCCGCCCGACCTGCTTCGCCCCGACGCGCCTCGCCCCGGCCGCGGTGGTCCTCTGCCTGGCCGCGGCCCTCACCGGCTGCGGGCACTCCGGAGGCGGAGGCGCCCCCTCCGCCTCGCCGTCCGCCACCTCCGCCGGGCCCACCGCCCCGCGGATCGCCATCAAGGACTTCGTCTTCCGGCCCGCCGCGCTGACCGTACGGCCGGGCGCCAAGGTCACCGTCGTCAACGAGGACGATGTGGCCCACACGGTGACCGCCACCGGCGCCAAGCCCTTCGACACCGGCACCGTCGCACCGGGTCGCAGTGCCACCTTCACCGCGCCCGCCAAGGCCGGCGACTACCCCTACATCTGCGCGATCCACCCGAACATGAAGGGCACGCTCACCGTCCGCTGACCCGTCGGCCCGGCCCGACCCACCACCGGTTTCCTGCCGCTGACCGGGCGGCGGTGCCCGGCTGCGTGAGGGCGCTCCCGGTTACTTGAGCGCGCTCCGCTGCTGCCACTGCTGCCAGTTCTCCTGCCAGACCTCCAGGCCGTTGCCGACGTCGGTCTTCTTGGTGCTGCTGGTGCCCTTCACCTCGACCGTGGAGCCGACCGACAGGAAGTCGTAGACCCGCTTGGCGTCCGAGGTGCTCATGCCGAAGCAGCCGTGGCTGTTGTTGACCACGCCGATGGACTGGTTCCACGGGGCGGAGTGCAGGAACGTCCCGGACGCGGTGAGGTGGGTGACCCACTGGGAGTCCAGCATCCACTCGCTGCCGTGGCCGATGGTGGCGGAGTCCATGGTCTCGGCGGCGTTCTTGCTGCGGACGGTGTGCACCCCGCCGCGGGTCGGGTCCTGCGGGGAGCCCGCGGAGCCCGTGATGGTGCCGACCGCCTTGCCGTCGGCATACATGGTCAGGGTGTGCGAGGGCACGTCGATGACGGCCTTGTGGTCGGCGCCGATCGTGAAGTCGAAGTCGTAGTCCCGCGCGAACCAGCCGCTGTCACCGGAGTTGATGCCGCCCAGCCCGCCGTGGACGGACACCTTGGTGCCGGCCGGCCAGTAGTCCTTGGGCCGCCAGTCGATCCGGTCCTTGCCGGACCAGTCCTTCACCCAGCCCCAGGCGCCCTCGACGTGCGGCTGGGTGGTGACCTTCAGCGCCTTCTCGACCTCGGCGCGGTTGCTCGTGGCTATCGGGTGGTCGAAGAGGATCGAGATCGGCATGCCGGTGCCGACCGTCTGCCCGTTGCCCGGCGTGTTGGTGAGCTTGTTGACCTTGTCGGCCTGCTCGGTGGTGAAGGTCGTGGTGGCCGAGGACTCCTTGCCGCCGGTCGACTTCGCCTTGGTGGCCACGGTGTACGTGGTCTTCGGCCGGACCTTGCCCTCGGACGTCCATGACGCACCGTCAGCGGTCAGCTTGCCGGGCACCTTGGCGCCCTTGTCGTCCTTGACGTCGACCGTGGTCAGCTTCCCCCCGTCCGCCTTGACGGATATCGGCGAGCCGAGCTTCGCGGCGGTGCCGGCGGCCGGGGTGACGGTCACCTTGGCCGCCGACTCCGCGGCCTTGGACGAGCCGGCGCCGGTCCCGCACGCGGTCATCAGCAACCCCGCCGCGAGCGCGGCGGGTATCAACCGGGCGGTGTGGCGACGTGTTCCGGCGTGCACGAGGGTCCCTCCAAAGCTGAACAACGGACGGCGGCGGAGCCGAAGGCATCCGCCGCACATACAGATGTTTTGTCCGCTTCAGAGGTTGTGCGGTGCATCGGTTTATTAGGACACAGTTCGATATCGAAGCTGGGGGAGCGCGACAAGTGTCCCGGGTGGTGCCGTCGCGCTCCGCCCGGGACGCGTGCCGCGTCAGGTGGCGGTGCCGCCCGGCTGGCCCGGCGTTCCGGGGGTCCCGGCGGGTCCACCGGGCGACCCGGGGCTACCGGGCTGTTCCGGAGTCGTGGGCCCCGGGGCGCCGGGCTGCTCGGGCGTCGAGGGCCCGCCCGGCGTCGAGCCGGGACCTGACGGGGACTCCGGTGTCGTACCGCCCCCCGGGGACTGCGGGGACTCCGGCGACGAGCCGCCGCCCGGTGTGCCGGGGGATTCCGAGGACGACGGCGACGGCGAGAACGGCGACGCGGACGGCGGCGGCGACGGCTGGTCCGTACTGCCGTCGGCGCCCTCCGGGCGGGCGAAGTACTGCCCGGTGTCCGGGTCCTTGAGGACGAACGACTGCACCGGCTTCGGTGCCGGCTGGACCGTCACCACGTTCGCGTCCCGGAACCCCGGCCAGGGCTTGCCCTGCGTCTTCAGGCCCTTTTGGCCGGTGGTCATCGGCGGCGTCAGCGGGTTCCCGCAGGCGCAGCGCACCCTCGGCACGCCGTGCGCGTCCACCAGCACCGCCGTGCCCGCCTGGAGCACCGCCTGGTAGGTGGTCGCCTTGCCGTCCTGGTAG
The DNA here is from genome assembly GCF_042886435.1 of Streptomyces sp. NPDC058000. Taxonomy (NCBI): domain Bacteria; kingdom Bacillati; phylum Actinomycetota; class Actinomycetes; order Kitasatosporales; family Streptomycetaceae; genus Streptomyces; species Streptomyces sp. NPDC058000. The sequence goes on along the minus strand of NZ_JBHVQS010000040.1, from coordinate 74,856 downwards.
CCGTGGTTGGTGACCCAGGTGTCGACCAGCAACTGCACGGAGGTCATGGACCGCAGGTACGCCGGCAGCTCCCTGGGGCTCTTGCCCTGCACGCCGGCGAACGCCCGCGCCTTGTCCGGGTTGGCCTGGAGGTAGCGGATCTGCTTCTCGACGTCGCAGCTGGCCTTGTCGCGGCTGCCGCCGTACAGGCCGGGCGCCGCCCCCGACACGCTGGTGCGCCGGTGGTCGCCGCGCGGCGGTACGGACGGTGTGGCCGTCGGGGACGCGGTGCCGCCCCCGTTGACCGTCGAGGCGGTGTACGGGGCCGGGCCCGTCGAGCCGACCGATTCCAGGTGCAGCTCACCCGTGCCCCCGCCACCGCCCCCGGGGCGGGTCAGTACCACCGCCAGTACCACGGCCACGACCACCGCGGCCGCGGCGATGGCGATCCGCGGTGCCGACCGCCACCAGGGCCGGGGCCCGCCGGCGCCGCCGCCCGCACCGCCCCCGCCGCCGTTTCCGCCCCCGCCGCCGTCCCCGCCGCCCGGGGGCGGGCCCCCGCCCGGCGCGGTGGGCTGCCCCGGTTTCTGCCAGGGGCGGGTCGGCTCGTGGGACGGCTCGGAGGGGGAGCCGGACAGCGGACCCGACGGTGGACCGGTCGGCTGGCTTCCCGGTCGGCTGTCCGGTGGCGGTGTAGATGTCACGGGTCCCTCTTCCCGGCGCTGTTGGGCCATCCGGCAATGCGCATGACGCCCAGATTTGTGGAGATTTAGCCACGTACGGGCAATTGTGTGCCCAGATGCGGCGTCCTCCGCAAGCGGGGTTGGCACGGCCGTGCGTACCGTGGCCTGGACGGCAGTTCGGCCCCCGCGCCCCGCAGGAGAGAAGCGTGAGCCAGACGCGCGGCCCGACAGCGGCCGGCCCCGAAGACCCGGCGTCCCACGGCCTTCCGCCCGCCCTCCGCGGCTGGCTGGAGGCGCTCGGCACCGCCCTGGCGGGCCTGGCCACCATGCTGGTGACCGCCGCGCTCGGCCTGTGGGCGGCGGGCGCCGGCGGACTGCCCGGCGGCGGCTTCCCCGCGGTGGTCGCGGCCGCCGTCGTCACCGCGGCCGGCGGCTCGATCAGTGCGACCGGCGACGCCGGGATCATCGCCGAGGCCCAGGCCGCCGTCGACGCCGTCCCGCTGTCGGTGACCCTTGCCGGCTTTCTGGTGACCGTCGTCGTCTTCCTGCGGCCGTTGCGCCGCCGTGCGGTCGCCCCGGTCGGCGAACTGCTCGGCCGGATCGCCCGGACGGCGGTGTGCTGGCTGGTCCTGCTGTGGCTGATCACGCTCGCCGCCCGCCACAGCTTCACCATCACCGTCGGCAACTCCCTCGTCGACCAACTCGGCGCCCTCCTGGGCAGCACCCCCACCGTCGGCTTCCGTGCCGATGTCCCGGCCACCCTCGGCTACGGGCTGCTGTGGGTGCTCGCCGTACTGGTGCTGGCCTTCCTCGTCTCCCGCAAGGCCCCGCTCTCCTCCCGCCTGCTCCGCTTCCAGGACTCGTTCCGCCCACCGGCCCACGCGATGCTGCTGACCCTGCTGGCCTACGTGGCGATCGGGCTGGTCGTCGGCGTCATCGAGCTGATCGCCCGCGGCGACCCGGCCCGCACCCTCGCGGTGCTGCTGCTCGGGCTGCCGAACGTGGCCTGGTTGGCGCTGGGCATCGGCACCGGCGGCGCCTGGACCGGGCACGTCGACAAGGCGCTCGGGCTGCCGCTGCCGAACGCCCTGGAGCAGGTGCTGCGGCACCGCGGGCAGCGCACCGTCGACCTGGGTTCGCTCGGCGCCTACGACGGGCGGGTCTGGCTGCTGGTGGCGGTGGCCGCGGTGGTGCTGCTCGGTGCCGCGTTCACCGCGGCGGTCCGCGCCCCGGCCCGGACACCCGCCTGGCGGCACGCCCTGGAGATGGCGGTGGCGCTGGCGCTCACCCTCCTCGTCGTCGGGCTGGTCACCCGGATCGACGCCCACTACGGGCTCTCCCTGATCGGCGTCGGCGACCTCGGCGGCGACCTGGGGGGCGCGGTCACCCTGGAGCCGCAGCTGTGGCGGCTGGTGGGGGTGGGCGCCGCCTGGGGCCTGGTCACCGGGTTCGCCGGGGGCCTCGCGGCGCGCCGGGTCCGGCATCCCGGCGAGGTCCGGGACACCCACCGGGCCCCACCGCCGGACCACTGACGTCCGCGGGCCGGACCCCCTCCCGAAGACCGGACCGGACCGCCGTCCCGAAGACCGGATCGGACCGCCGAGACCGGACCGGACCGCCGTGCGGGGCTGCCGTGACCACCGAACCTCTATGACCCCGCGGCGCCGCCCCCCGACGCCCCCGCGGCGCCCGGCCCCGGGAACACCGGGACGGCCCAGCGCGGGGGCGGCGGGGGCGCGGCGCTGTGTCGGGCGCTCTGCTCCGTCCCGCCGGCGTGGGCGTCCACCCGGGTCGGCGCGGGCTGCGTGGTCGGGCCGCCCACCGTCCCGGTCCGGCCGGCCGCCCGCAGCGCCGCCACGAACCCCCGGCAGCTCTCGTACCGCTCCTCCGGTGCCTTGGCCAGCGCGCGGGCGAACACCGCGTCCACGGCCGGCGGGAGGTCGGGCCGCAGCCCGCTCGGGGCCGGCGGCGGATCGTACTGGTGGGCCCAGAGCAGCGCCATGTCGTCGTCGCGGCGGAACGGCGGGGAACCGGTCAGCATCTCGTAGGCGACGCAGGCCAGCCCGTAGACGTCGCACCGGCCGTCGACCGGACGTCCGGAGATCTGCTCGGGCGCCACGTAGTCCAGCGTCCCGACGAACTGGCCGACGCTGGTGAAGCCGGTCAGCGACAGCGACTTCTTGGTCAGCCCGAAGTCGGTCAGGTAGACGTGCTCCGGGCGGTCGCTGTCGGTGCCCTCGGCGATCAGGACGTTGCCGGGTTTGACGTCGCGGTGCACCAGGTCGTGGGCGTGCGCGGCGTCCAGCGCGGACGCCACCTGGACCGCGATCCGGCAGGTGGTAGGGAGCGGCAGCGGGCCCTCGTGGTCCAGCAGGGCCCGCAGGTCGCGGCCCTGGACGTAGCGCATCGCGATGTAAAGGAGGCCGTCGGTCTCACCGGCCTCGAAGACCGGCACGATGTGCGGATGGTCGATCGCCGCGGCCACCCGCGACTCATGCGCGAAACGCTGCCGGAAGGTGTCGTTCCGGGCCAGCTCGGGCGCCAGCAGCTTGAGCGCCACGGTCCGGCCCAGCCGCAGGTCCTCGGCCTTGTAGACCACCGCCATACCGCCCCGCCCGATCTCGTCCCCGAGCAGGTAGTCGGCGATCCGGCGGCCGCGCAGCCCGGACGAGTCCGGCACGGTCGACCGCTCCCGGGACCGGCCGGCCGACTCCGGGTCCTCCGGGTCCGGTCCGGTCCGCTCTTCACCCGCGGGCCCCCCGTTCACGGCCGGTCACCCTGCCCGCCCACCGACGGTGGGAACGGTGGCGGGAACTCCGCCGCGGCGGGCAGTCCGCCCCCGGATCCCGCACCCCCGGCGCTCCCGCCGCCCGCCGCCCCGACCGCGCCGGCGTCCGGCTCCGCCACGGGCCTGTCCACCGCCGGCCCGTCCGCCGCCGGCCCCTCCGATCCGGGCCCCTCCGACGCGTCCGCCGCGGGCTCGTCCGACACGGCGAACGTCACCAACGAAGCCCCGTCGCAGAAGCACCACCGCTCGTGCCGCGCGTCGTACAGCCACACCGCGTCACCGTCCACCACCGCCCCGACCCGCGCCCCCCGCGACCGCTCGGCGAACGCCTCCCGGTCCAGCTGCCCGGCCAGCAACTCCTCGACCAACTGCCGGTAACGGCCCAGCGCGCCCTCGGCGGCGGCCAGCAGCGGCCGGGGGTCCGCGGTCCGGGCGGCGGGCTGCCCGGCGGCCGGCGGGCTGTGCGGTACCGCCAGCAGCAGCCGCCCGTCCACCCACGCCGACCAGCCGTTGGAGCACAGCGCCAGTGCCCAGTCACCGCGCCGTTCGACGACCCGGACGGGCAGCAGCGGATCGAGCGGCACCAGCGGACGGGTGGCGTCCGGGGCCGCCCAGGTCGCCATCCCGCCGGGCGGAACAACATGACTGGGACGGAACTCCGGCACGGTCACGGGCGGCTCCTCGGTACTCCTCGGTGCTTCCTCGCGTACGGCCGCGACGCCGTACGCGCCAACGGTCCGGTCCCGGCTACTGGCGCATGATCTCCGGCTCGTGGCGCCGCAGCAGCCGGTAGACGAGGAAGCCGAACACCACCGAGAGCGCCACCAACATGCCCATGTCCAGCAGCCACGTCCCCACCGCGTGCCGGAACAGCGGGTCGGTGGTGAGCGGCCCCGGTTGGAGCCGGCCCAGGTCGATGGTGCCGGCCATGGCCGCGAGCGCCCACCGGGACGGCACCAGCCACGCCACCTGCTCCAACACCGCCGTGCCCGGCAACTGGTGCAGGGCACCGCAGAACACCACTTGGACGATCGCGAGGAGGACCAGCAGGGGCATGGTGACCTCCTCCTTGCGCACCAACGCGGACACCAGCAGCCCCAGCAGCATCGCGGTGAACGCCAACAGCGCCACCGCCAGCGTGATTTCGACCAGCGGCGGCATCAGGACCCCCGTACCGCCCGGGGCGTTGAGCTGCACCCCGAACAGCGCCACCAGCGTCAGCACCACCGCCTGGACGACCGTGATGGTCCCCAGCACCAGCACCTTCGACATCAGATACGCCGACCGGGACAGGCCCACCGCCCGCTCCCGCTGGTAGATCACCCGCTCCTTGACCAGCTCGCGGACCGCGTTGGCGGCACCGGTCAGCACCGCCCCCACACACAGGATCAGCAGCACCGTCGCCGCCCCGTCGGTCAGCTTCCCGCCGCTGATGGCGTGCGCCATCGCCCCCATCACGAACGGCAGCGCCACCATGATGATCAGGAACGTCCGGTCCGACGACAGCGCCGCCGCGTACCGCCGCACCAGCGTCCACAGCTGAGCGCCCCAGCGCTGGGTCCGGGGCGCGGCCACCGGGTGCCGGGGCGCCGACGGGACGGGTGGCTGCCGGGTCTCCCCGGCTATGTACCGCCGGTACAGCGACGAGGCCCGGAACTCCCCGGCCCAGTCCCGCCCGCGGTCGTTCTCGAACGCCTCGAACGCCTCCGGCCACTGCGTGAACCCGAAGTACGGCAGCGCCTCATCCGGCGGCCCGTAGTACGCGATGGTGCCGCCCGGGGCCAGCACCAGCAGCCGGTCGCAGACGTCCAGGCTCAGCACGCTGTGGGTGACCACGATGACGGTGCGGCCGTCGTCCGCCAGACCGCGCAGCATATGCATCACCGAGCGGTCCATCCCCGGATCGAGACCCGAGGTCGGCTCGTCGAGGAAGAGCAGCGACGGTTTGGTCAGCAGCTCCAGCGCCACGCTGACGCGTTTGCGCTGTCCGCCCGAGAGTTTGTGGATCGGCAGTCCGGCCCGCTCGACCAGGCCGAGTTCGCGGATCACCTCCTCGACCCGGGCCGCCCGCTCGGCCGCCGAGGTGTCCTCGGGGAACCGCAGCTCGGCCGCGTAGCCCAGCGCCCGGCGGACGGTCAGCTGGGTGTGCAGGATGTCGTCCTGCGGCACCAACCCGATGCGCTGGCGAAGCTCGGCGTAGTCCCGGTACAGGTCCCGGCCGTCGTAGAGCACGGTGCCCCCGTCGGCGGGCCGCTGTCCGGTCAGCGCGTTCAGCAGTGTCGACTTGCCGGCCCCGCTGGGGCCGATCACGGCCAGCAGCGACTTCTCACCCACCGGGAACGACACTCCACCCAGCAGCGTCCGGCGCTCGGTGCCCTTGCCGACCCGAACGGTCAGCTCCTGCACGTCCAGCGACACCTCACCGGTGTCGACGTACTCCTGGAGCTGGTCGCCGACCAGGACGAACGCGGAGTGGCCGATGCCGATGATGTCGCCGGGGCGCACCGGGGCGAACTGGACCGGACGCCCGTTGAGGTAGGTGCCGTTGTGGCTGCCGAGGTCGGCGATCGAGTAGCCGTCCGGGCCGGCCCGGAGTTCGGCGTGCCGGCGGGAGACCGCGAGGTCGTCCACGACCAGGTCGTTGTCGGGGGCCCGGCCGATCCGGGTGGTGCGCGCCGGCGGCAGCGGCCGGACCGTACTGGGCCGCCGGAAGGTGCGGGTGGCCGCCGGGTGCGACACCGACGACGGCCGGCCGGCGGCCGTGCGGCGGGAGACGTCGGTGAGCACCGCGCACGGGCCGTCGGCCGGATTGCCGAAGCGGATCACGCTGCCCGGCCCGACGTCGGACCGCGACACCCGATGCCCGTCCGTGTACGTACCGTTCGTACTGCCCTCGTCCTGCACCAGCCAGTGGTCCTCGGTGGCCCAGAGCACCGCGTGGTGCCAGGACACCCGGTCGTCGGGGATGACGAGTTCACTGTCCGGGTCCCGCCCCACGTGGTACGCGTGCCCCGGGCTCATCACCTGCGTGACACCGCCGGACTCGACGAGGAGTTCGGGCGCGGTGGACGCATCAGGCCGCTCAGCCATATTTCAGATTTTACGGCGCATTCCCCGCCCTCGCCCCTGGTTACTCGCGCGGAGCGGTACAGGTCAACTAGGGTGAGCGCCCCGACGAGCCCGCACCTGCGCATTCCATGGAAATACCGGACCTCGGTCCGTTGATCGAAGGATGCCCCGGCGAACCGGGATGCACCGTACCCCGCAGGGCAACGCACCATAGGGCCCGGGTTCCTTCTTATTCACCTACCTCGTGAAGGCAAGGCAGAGATGGCACGACTCGCGCGACAATCCCCTCGGCAGTTTCCCCGGCAGCGGGCCCATCCCGTCGACGAGGTGCTGCCGTTCGGCAAACTCGCCCTCTACGGATTCCAGCACGTCCTCGCCTTCTACGCGGCCGCGGTCATCGTCCCGATCATGCTCGGCAACGCCCTCGGGCTGTCCCGCGAGGAACTCGTCTACCTCATCAACGCAGACCTGCTGACCTGCGGAATCGCCTCCATCATCCAGGCGTTCGGCATATGGAAGATAGGCGCCCGACTGCCCCTCGTGCAGGGTGCCACCTTCACCGCGGTCTCCCCGATGATCGCCATCGGACTGGGCGCGGGCGGCGGCACCGCCGGACTGCTGGTGGTCTACGGCGCGGTGATCACCGCGGGTATCGCGACTTTCCTTTTCGCCCCGTTCTTCAGCAAGTTGGTGAAGTATTTCCCACCGGTCGTCATCGGCACGATTCTCACCATTATCGGCCTCACGCTCATCCCGCAAGCCCTTCAGGACGCGGCCGGCGGCGCCCAGTTGGCGGGCAAGCCGGAATTCGGCGACCTGAAGAACCTCGGATACGCGCTGGGCACCCTGCTGTTCATTCTGGCGATCGTGCGGATCGGAAAGCCGCTGCTGAGCAGCGTCGCGGTACTGCTCGGACTGGTCGGCGGAACGGCCGTCGCCTGGCTGCTCGGTGACGTCGATTTCAGCGGTGTGGGCCAGACCGGCTGGTTCGGCGTCAGCACTCCGTTCCATTACGGAATGCCCAAGTTCGAGGCGTTCCCGATCATCGCGATGGTCGTCGTCATGCTGATCACGATGGTGGAGACCACCGGCGACGTCTACGCGATCGGCGAGATCACCGGCAAGCCGGTCGGCAACGACACCGTCGCCCGGGCGCTGCGCGCCGACGGCGTGGCCACCATCCTCGGCGGCATCTTCAACTCCTTCCCCTATGTGGCCTTCGCCGAGAACATCGGTCTGGTGCGGATGTCGCGGGTGATGAGCCGGTTCGTGGTGGTCGCGGCCGGCGGCTTCATGGTCGTGCTGGGGCTGGTGCCCAAGGCCGGTTCGGTGGTCGCGGCGATCCCGCACCCGGTGCTCGGCGGTGCGGCGCTCTCCATGTTCGGCATGGTCGCCGCGGTCGGCATCCAGATCCTCGGCAAGGTGGACCTGCGCGAGGAGCGCAACGCCCTCATCCTGGCGGTCAGTTTGGGCGCCTCGTTCCTGCCCACCGCGGTCGCGCCGTTCTTCGAGCGGATGCCGCAGGGCGTCCGGGCGGTGCTCGACTCCGGCATCACCCTGGGCGGTCTGACCGCGATCGTGCTGAACCTCGTCTTCAACGTCCTCACCCGCCGCAGGTCGCTGGAGATCGACTGGGACGAGTTCACCGAGGACGAGGCCGAGGACGGAGTCACGGACGCGGCGGGGCCGACCGGCCCCGCGCCCGCCGGTCCGCCGCCGCACTCCCAGGGCGCGTACTGACGCCCGGCCCCGGCGGGGCGGGACCACCGGCCCGCTCCGCCGTCCGGCCGCCTCAGTGCACGGAGTTGAACGGCGGCGCCTCGCCCGCCTCGCCGATCAGCTCCCAGAAGTGGTCGACCAACTGCCGCAGGTACGCCGACCGCTCGGCCGCGATCTCCTTCAGCCGGGCGTCGGCGTTCCGCGCCACCACGTGCCCCATGTACCGCTCGGAGAACTCCGCGAACTCCCCGTTCATGGTGCGCAGCGCATCGCCCACCCGCGTCCGGTTCAGCGTGGTGATCTCGGTGATCGGCCCGACGTGCGACTTCCAGCGGCCTTCGATCGCCGCCCGCAGGTGCCCGGCCAGCTCCTCGACCCGCCCCATCACCCCGATCAGCTTGCGCAGCGACAGCCCCAGCGCCTCCACCAGCGCCTTGGTCTGCCGGTAGTCACCGTGCCACTGGTTGGCCGCCTCCGCCGCCCGGTACGCCTCCGGGGCCATCCCGACCAGCTGCGCCAGCCGTTCCGCGCTCAACTGCCGGGCCAGCCGGTGCTCGGCCAGCGACCGCGGCTCCACGCCCATCAGCAGCGTCGGCGGGCACCACAACACGTCGGCCAGGGCGAACAGCTGCGGTTCGGTGGGCACCAGGGAGCCGAACTCCCACGCCTCGATCACCTCGGGGCGCACCGGCGCACCGCACGCCGTCATGGACTGGGCGACCTGACCGGTGGTCAGGCCCACCCGGGCCCGCGCGGATCGGGCCTGAGCGGGAGAGAACGGAACGCTGTTCACGTACGCGACACCTCGTTGCACCCGGAGAGCTCGGGGGTGCTGGGGGGAGGGAAGGGGGCGGACATGGAGGAACATCCAGGGGCGGGAAGATTAACAGATCGGCGAGAGGTACGAACCTCCAGGTCAGAACTCCCTTACCGGGTATACCCGATGCGCCGGTACCTACCGGGCGGTAGCGGATGCCTGGATCGCTGCGACGGCAGGACGTAATGAAGGTGTTACGTGGATGAAGGTGCGGTGTCACAGTGATCGCCGAGGCTGGCGGGTGCCGATGGGCCTTGCCGAGCAGGGCCGGTCGGTGTACACCTGACATCCGGTCCTCCCCCCACAATCCGATCAGGATGGGACCCCTCATATGCGATCCACACTCGACCGCCCCCGCGCGGTCCGGTGCCTGTTGCCCGCCGTGCCGGCCGCGCCCGCCGAGGTCGCGCGCCACCGCGCCGCCGTCCGTTCCGCCGAGAGAAGACGCACCCCGGCGCGCTTGCCGCACCTCACGCTGTCATGCATCTGACAATCACGCGGTCCGCGGCGCTCACCACCTGACTGCCGCCTGACGCCCGCCTGATCGTCACCGTCCACGCATCGCGCGCACCACGGAGCCGCCGGCACCCCACGAGCCGGCGCGCCGGCACCCCAACTCGCCGCCGCGGCAGGGCGGTTGCTCAGCCCTGCCCGCGCACGGCCACCGGGCCCCGAGGACCGTCGACCAACCGGTCCAGGGGACCCCCGCCGGCCTCCGCGTGCCCCGTAGCCAGAAAGGACAACCCCAGGTGCTCACTTCGCACCACGCACACACCCAGGGCTCACCCACGGCCCTCCTCGGCGGAACGGGCCAGCCCACCCCACCCGGCACCCACCCCGCCGGCCACGTCCTCGTCGTCGGCACCCCAGGACCACGCCTGGAACGCCTCACCCACACCCTCCGCACCACCGGTCACCACGTCAGCCACGCCCCGCCCGGCGAAGCCGGCCCCCGCGTCCGCCAGACACCCCCGGACGTCGTCGTCGCCCTCGACGAACCAGGCGCCCGGCACGCCGGAGCCGACGTCATCCGCGAGGTCCGCACCGTCCCCGCCGGCCGAGCCCTGCCGCTCCTCATGGTCACCGGCACCCCCGGACCCACCGGCGCCGCCGACCTGCTCCGCCAGGGCGCCGACGACTGCATACCCGAGGCGTCCGACCCCGACGAACTCTCCGCCCGCATAGAAGCCAAGCTCCGCCGCGTCCCGGTCCCCGTCGAGCACCTGCTCCGCGACCCGCGCACCGGCCTCTACTCCCGACCCCACTTCCTCGACGAGGTGCAGCGCGAACTCAAACGCCCCGACGCCGCCCGGCACGGCAGGGTCCTCGCCGTCCTCGCCGTCATCGACGTCGCCGAACTCGCCGCCCTGGAGGACCGACTCGGCCCCCGGGTCCGCCGCGAGGTCGCCGAGCGCCTGGCCGGCGTCGCCGAACGCCTCGGCGGCTTCTGCGACCGGCTCGGCCGGGACGACGACGGCCACCTCCTGATGCTGCTCCCCGGCGTCGACGAGGAGACCGCCCTGCGCGGCCTTGAGGACTTCGCCACCGCCGCCGCCGGCACCCGCTTCGTCGTCGCCGACGAGAACGTCCGCCTCACCCCCGCCATCGGCTGGCTCCCGCTCACCGGGTGCACCGACGCCGCCGACGCCGCCGACCAGGCCCGCGACGCGGCCCACGAGGCGCTCCGCCACCGCGACCTGCGCCCCGTCCGCTACGCCCCCTGGATGCGCGACACCCCGAACCGCCACCGCCGGCCCCCGCTGCGCGCCCTGATCCGCCCGGCGCTCTCCGCGCTCTCCCCGGTCCTGGCGTTACTCCTGGGCATCGGCGTGCCGTTCGTCCTCTACCAGCAGGCGTACCTGGCCGGCTGGGACCTCGGCTCCGGCATGTACTGGGCGGTGGTCGCCGGACTGGTGCTCTCCGCGCTGCTGATCGTCCTGGAATGCCTCTACGCACTGGACGCGCCATCCCGCCCGCAACGACCCGGCGCCGCCTACCCGCCGGCCAGCGCCGTGATCGCCGCGTACCTCCCCAACGAGGCCGCCACCATCGTCGACACCGTCGAATCGTTTCTGCGCCAGGACTACCCGGCCGACCTGGAAATCGTCCTCGCCTACAACACGCCGCACCCGCTGCCCGTCGAGGACACCCTCCGCGAGATCGCCCTCCGCGACCCCCGCCTCGTCCTCCTGCCGGTCGCCGGCAGCACCTCCAAGGCCCAGAACGTCAACGCGGCCGTCACCCGGGTCCGCGGCGAGTTCGTCGGCATCTTCGACGCCGACCACCACCCCGCCCCGCACGCCTTCCGCGACGCCTGGCACTGGCTCTCCAACGGCTACGACGTCGTCCAAGGACACTGCGTCATCCGCAACGGCGACAGCTCCCGCATCGCCCGGCTCGTCGCCGTCGAATTCGAGGCGATCTACGCCGTCAGCCACCCCGGCCGCACCCGACTCCACGGCTTCGGCGTCTTCGGCGGCTCCAACGGCTTCTGGCGCACCGACCTCCTCGCCCGCACCCGGATGCACGGCTCCATGCTCACCGAGGACATCGACTCCACCCTGCGGTCCCTCACCGCCGGCGCCCGGATCGCCGTCGACCGCACCCTCCTCTCCCGCGAACTGGCCCCCACCACCCTCACCGCCCTGTGGAACCAACGCTCCCGATGGGCCCAGGGCTGGCTCCAGGTCTCCCTCAAACACCTCTGGCGCGGCCTGCGCTCACCCGTCCTGACGGTTCGTCAAAAATTCGGCCTGCTGGTCCTGTTGGGCTGGCGCGAGATCCAACCCTGGCTGACCCTCCAGATCCTCCCGATCCTGCTCTACGCCACCTGGAAGGCCGGCGGCCCCGGACACCTCGACTGGGCGGTGCCGGTCTGCGTCCTCGCCCTGCTCCTCACCCTCGCCGCCGGCCCCGTCCAGGCCCTCTTCGCCTGGCGGCTGGCGGTCCCCGAACTCCGCGCCCGCCGCCGCTGGTTCTGGTCCTACCTCCTGGTGTCGACCGTCTTCTACAGCCACTTCAAGAACATGGTCGCCCGCCAGTCACACCTCAAGGAGGCCCTCGGCGACCGGCAGTGGCGGGTCACCCCACGCGCCCAGACGGCCCAGGCAGCCAAGGCGGTGGCCCGCCGATGAGCACCGCCACCGCCCCGCCGGCCCCGCCGCGCACCTCCGACAGCGCCCCGCGCCGCCGCCCCGCCGGCGACATCGACGGCTTCCGCGGACTCGCCGCGCTCAGCACCGTCGCCTTCCACGTCTGGCAGCAGTACACCGCCTACGACGCCCAGGGCGGCCACCCACCGGTGGCCAACCCCGTGCTCGACGCGGTCCTCTCCCTCGAAGTCATCGACCTCTTCTTCGTCCTGTCGGCGTTCCTGCTCACCCACTCCTACGCCCGCGCCGCCCTCGACGGCGGCTCCACCCGGCCGGCCCGCACCTTCCTCTTCCGGCGCGCCATCCGGATCCTGCCGCTCTACGTCCTGGCCGTCCTGGTCGTCTGGGCCACCCGCAACCCCACCCTCCCCGGCAACTGGCCGGACCTGCTCGAACACCTCACCTTCACCCACGTCTTTGACCAGGACCGGATCTTCTACACCCTCGGCCCCACCTGGTCGCTCTCCCTGGAGGTGCTCTTCTACTTCGTCCTCGTCGGCCTCGGCCCGCTCGCCGTCCGCGCCTGCCGGCGACTGCGCCACCGCGCCAGCCGGGTCGCGGTCTGCGCGGCCGGCTGCCTCCTCCTCTACGCCGCACCGCTGGCCTGGATCACCGTCGCGCACTACGTCCTCGGCATCCCGCACACCGACTGGGTCGCCTACTTCGGCCCACAGGCCCGCTTCGGCGGCTTCGCGGCCGGCATGGGACTGGCGGTGGCGCTGGCCGCGCTCGGCGACCGCGCCCGCCTCACCCGGCGCACCGCACTGTCCCTCACCGCCCTCGCGCTGGCCGGCCTCTTCTGCCTCTCGCTCCAGTCCGACGCGGAGGGCTTCACCTTCACCTACTACCACCCGATCGCCTCCGCCCTGTGGATGCTGCTGCTCTTCAGCACCCTCCACATCCGTCAACGCACCTTCTGGAACCGCTTCCTGACGGCCCGTTGGCTCACCCCTGTGGGCCTGATCAGCTACAGCCTCTTCATCTGGCACGAGCCGGTCATGCTCCTGCTCCACAACGCCGGACTACTGCCCACCGGCCCGTCCGGCTTCCCCTGGGCCCTGCTGATCGTCCTCCTCGCCGCCCTCCCGGCGGCCGCGGCCAGCTACTGGCTCATCGAATACCCGGCGAGCCTCCTCGGCCGCCTCAAGGACGCCCACGGACGCCCCCGGGACTTCTACCCGGACGTCGCCCTGCGCTGAGCGGCGGCGACGACGGGAGTCACCGCTCTTCCCGGCAGAGGGAAGACGAGCCGGTGGGGCCGCCCGAGCGCCCCCACCGACTCGTCTTCCGGGCTCCTTCCGGGCTCCTCCCCGTCCCCGTCCTACCCGTCCCCGCGCCCGCCCGAGAAGAGCGTCCCCAGCCGGTACTCCAGCGCACGCCGCGCCTGTGCCAACGACCGCTGGCTGTGCAGCACATCGCCGCCCAGCCCCACCGCGGCCGCCACCAGCAGGTCGGCCTCCAGTCGGACGTCCAGCCCGGGCGCGGTCCGCCCGGCGTCCCGCGCCGTCGCGAGGATCCCCGCGACCAGGTCCTCCAGCGGGTGGTCCCCGGGCAGGAACACCCGGGCCAGCGCCGGATCGGTCAGGCTGCGCGCGTAGTACGCCGCGAACACCCGCAGCGCCGCGGCCCGTTGGGCGTCCAAGGGCAGGAACTCGTCCAGTACGTCCCGCAGCAGCCCCCGCGGATCCGTCGGATCGAACCGGATCCGGGACCGGGCGATCCGCTCGTTCTCCTCGTGCAGCAGTTGCAGCGCGTCCACCAGCAGCCGGTGCTTGTCCGCGAAGTGGTACTGCACCGCCCGCACCGAGACCCCGGCCTCCGCCGCGACCTCCCGCATGCTCGCGGCGTGCAACCCGCGCTCCGCCGCGATCCGCCACACCGCCTCGATGATCCGCCGCCGCTTGTCCGCCGCCGCGCCCCCGGCCGCGTCCGCCGGCGGAGCCGCCTCCCCGGCCCGCACCGGCACCGGCGGATGCTTCCGCCGCCGGTACGCGCGGGCCTGGCAGCTGCGCGAGCAGTAGACCGCCGGCCGCCCCCGCCCGGGCGGCGCCAGCGCCGTCCCGCACACCCGGCACGACGGCCCCTTTTCCGCACGCCCCAAGCCCACCCGGCACCTCGCAAATACTGTGACGAAAAGCAAATTCGGCAGTGCTGAAGCCTAATACGGCACCCTGGCCGCTGATACGTTCGTAACGTCACAGGGTGGCGCCACGCGGCGGTTCGCCGCCCCGGACGTCGCTGTCCATCCGCACGCACACCCGCACACCCACCCCCACGCCCGGCCACGTTGCGCGCGGCCCGCTCGGGGTGCGCCGTGCGCCGACGCGTGGGGCGGCACCGGGGCCTGACACCGGGACCCGGCACCGGTTCCCGGCACCGGATCTCGATGCCACGACCCGGCACCGGGTCTCGACGTCACGACCCAACGCCACGCCCCGACGCCCGACCCCAAGTCACCTTCCGAGGAGCGCCATGAAGTACGACATCCTGCAGATCACCGCCATGGTCCTGGTGGCTACCGCCGGCCAGGGCGCCGTCCGAATGCTCATCGACCACGGCAACACCGGCCTGCTCGGCTGGCTCGGTGGCGGCTTCCCGGTCCTCCTGACCGGCTACCTCGCCGTCGTCGTCGCCGGTGTGCTGCTCGCCGGCTGGTCCCACACCCGGGCCAAAGCACTCGGCCGCCGGAAGTGATCCGGCGGCCGAGTACGTGCGGGGGAGGGGCGGTGTCAGCCCACGTGGACCCGCGGGCGCCGCCGCAGATCCGGCTCCGCGCGGCGGAGCACCTCACGGGTGACCGGCGCGACCTCCCCGTCACCGAACACCAGGAACCGCAGCAGATGGCTGAGCGGATGGCCCTCGGTCCAGTTGAAGTAGATGTGCGGCACCTGGCCGGTCTGCTCCCGCAGCCGCATCAGCACCGCCGCGATGGTGTTCGGCACGCCCGCACCCTGCACCCGCAGGATCCGCGTGCCGTACGCCTCCACGCCGTGCACGTGCAGCTCCGCGGTGAAGTCCGACGAGTCCTCGACGAGCACCTCCAGGAACAGCACCGGCCCGCGGTCGGGGATGTGGGTCTCCTCGCGCTGGCTGTACTCCTTCTCCCGGTAGTCCGCCGCGTTCAGCTCGTCGGGCTCGTTGGCGATCACCCGCAGCGGCCCGGCCACCAGCGCCTCCTCGATCAGCCGCTCCGCGGTCTCGTCGAACACCACGTCCGCGGCGCGCAGTTCGAAGGCGCGGTGCACGCGTGAGGCGAACGACGTCAGCAGGATCCCGAGGATGAACAGCAGCGCGATCTTCAGACCGTCCGGCCGCTCGATGACGTTGGTGACCAGCGTGTAGCCGAAGACCAGGGTGATCGCGCCGAATCCGATGGCGGCACCCCGGTGCCCGCGGTGCCGGGCGGCGACGGTCGAGGCGAACGACGCGGAGAGCATCAGCACCAGCACACCGGTCGCGTACGCGCCGCTCTGCCCGTCGACGCTGGCGTCGAAGACGATCGTGATCCCGAAGGCGATGGCGAGGAAGATCAGCACCAGCGGGCGCACCGCGCGGGTCCACTCCGGTGCCATGCCGTAGCGCGGCAGGTACCGCGGCACGAGGTTGAGCAGCCCCGCCAGCGCCGACGCCCCGGCGAACCACAGGATCGCGATGGTCGAGATGTCGTAGACCGTGCCGAACGCCTCACCGAGGTGCTGGTGCGCCAGATACGCCAGCGCCCGCCCGTTGGCCGCACCGCCGGGCGCGAACTCCTTCTGCGGGATCAGGATGGTGGTGGCCAGGCTCGACAGCAGCAGGAAGCCGCTCATGATCAGTGCGGCGGTGGTCAGCAGTCGGCGGGTGTCCCGGATCCGGCCGGCCGGCTTGACCGGGTCGTCGTCGGCGTCGCCGCGGATCTGCGGCATCACGGCCACGCCGGTCTCGAAGCCCGACATGCCCAGCGCCAGCTTCGGGAAGACCAGCAGGGCGACCCCGACGATCGCCAGTGGCGAGGAGTGCTGCGCGGTCATCGCGCTCCACCAGTTGCCGATCGCCACCGGGTGGGACAGCACCTGCCAGGCCGACGTGGCCAGCACGACCACGTTGAGCACCAGATAGACGCCGACCAGCGCCACGGCTATCCCGATCGCCTCGCGGAACCCCTTGAGGAAGACCGCCCCCAGGGCGGCGAGCAGCAGCAGCGTGATCCAGAGGTTCGCGCCGTGCAGCGCGGCCGGGGCGAACGGATTCTCCACGACGTGCGCCGAGGCGTCCGCCGCCGACAGCGTCATCGTGATCACGAAGTCCGTGGCCGCGAACCCCAGCAGCACCAGCACCAACAGCTTCCCCGCCCACCAGGGCAGCAGCCGCTCCAGCATGGCGATCGAACCCTCGCCCTGCGGGCTCTCCTTGGCGACCCGCCGGTAGACGGGCAGTGCGCCCAGCAGCGTCAGTGCGATCAGTACGAGCGTGGCGAACGGTGACAGCAGCCCGGCCGCCAGTGCCGCGATGCCCGGCTGGTAGCCCAGCGTGGAGAAGTAGTCGACACCCGTCAGGCACATCACCCGCCACCAGGACTGGCCCTTGTGCTCGGCGGGCGGCGTGCCGTGCGGCCCGGGGTGGCGGGCGCTCTGCTCGCTGAGTCCGTCCAGCAGCCAGGACCGCCACCTCGGTGAGGCGGCGGGGGGTGGCGGAGTGGGGTCCACCTGCGTACTGGTCATGCGGCCACGTCCTGCCGATCGTCATTCGTCCGCCGACCGCCACAACGGATCGGTCGACTGGTTGGTTGGGTGTGCGTGTGAGTGGGGGTGGGGTGTGTCGAGGCGTCGTGCGGGTCGATGGGGTGATCGACCGGTGGTCGGGCGGCCCGGCGGGCCGGACCGTCTACCGCGTTAAGGGGTCGATTCCGCCCAACTCGCCGTCTTTCACCGTTTGTCGCTTTCGCCCCACAGGGCGTTGCCCGGGAACCGCCGGGCAACGAAGGGCGAGTATGCAACACGCTTCCGCGCCCGTTCGCCGCAGGGGCGCGTCCGGGACCATCCGGTGTCCATCCCGCCGGCGTCAGGGAGGCGTCAGAAACCCCGCAGCCCCCGTACACATGGCGTTAAGTTCCCCGCCGATTCGGGCTCGCGCCCGCCGATCCGCGCACTCTGACACCAGGCCCCGGCCCCGTGCCAGGCCGCCCGTCCCGCCCCCTGCCCCGACTCCGGGGCAGGCCCCAGGAGGTGTTCCCATGGCCGCCCTCCACCACCCGCTCCCGGCCCGTCCCCCGGCCACCCCGAAAGCCGCTCACGCCCCGGGCGCACCGCGCACCGGGCGAGCGGTGGCCGGCGGACGGACGGCCTCGGGCGGGCGGGCCCTCGGTGCGGTGCCGCCCGTCGACGAGTTGGGTCGTGATCTCGCGCTGCCGGTCGGCGCCGCGGTCACCGCGGTCGCGGTGACCGCCCTGCTGGTGACCGGTCAGGCCGGCCACCTGTGGCTCTCGCTCGCCGCGTTCGCGCTGCTGACCGTCGCCATCGCCGCGGCGGCCCGGCCCCGTCTGGTGCCCGCCGTCGTCCTGGTCTCCTGGATGTTCTTCGACGGCTTCGTGGTGCACCAGCGCGCGGAACTGGCCTGGCAGCAGACCGACCGGACGAGCCTCTGGGTCCTCGCGGGGGCGGGGCTGGCCGGAGCGGTCTGCGCGGCGGCCGTACGGGGCGTACGGGCGGCGCGGACCGTACGCGGCGGCGCCGGGTGACATCGGTGGGCCGCCGGAACGGCGCCGGTGTGACGTCGTAGGCCGTCCAAGCCGTCCATACCGATCAAGCCGTCCATACCGATCAAGCTGTCCAAGCCGATCAACTCGACCCGTCCGGCCGTCCGGATCAGCGTCCGCGCAGGGCGCGCGGGAAGGGGCAGCGACGGGCCCGGCGGCAGCGATGGGCCCCGTGGTGGTGATGCGTGCCGTGGCAGCGGTGGGCCCGGGAGCTGCACGGGGTGCTCAGGAAGCCGAGGCCGATGCCGAGCAGCCAGCCGTCCTTGGCGAGCAGGAGGCCCTCCTGGGTGGGGCGGAGGCTGCCCGGCTGGTGCATACCGGGCAGCCGCAGGTAGAGGCCGAGCAGGCCGCCGGCGAACCCGGTCAGGGCGACCCCCGCCAGCCGCGTCGGGACGAACGGCGCGAGCAGCGCGCCGCCGACCGCGATCTCCGAGGCGGCCAGCAGCCGTGTGAACCGCTCCGGGGGCAGCTTCGACAGGAACGGGTACGCCGCGGATGCCATGCCGTGCACCGCTTCGGCGGCCTCCCGGTCGGACTTCCACATCGTGAGCCCGGCGTTGAGGATGAACGAGCCACTGGCCAGGCGAGGAGCGATGTCGCGCGGTTCGGGCAGCTGCATCATGGGGGCCTCCAGAGGTCGGATCCGTCAGATCCGGGCCGGGGAGAGGGGACCGCTGGTCGGGATGGCGTCGTGGGCGGGTGTCCTCGGCGCGCCGCGGGCGCGGGGAACGCGTACGGGGCGGGCGGGGCGGGCCTTTCCGCGGCCCTTCGAACGAGGTTAGCGAGGGGTGGCCGGGGCTGCATCCGGTGCGTCGGTGCCCCGCCGGTGCCGTCCGTGGGTCACAGCGCCGGTTCGTCCCACTGGTCGAGGAGGGTGTCGATACCGCCGTTCTCGGGGCCGCCCGGGGTCCGCATCCCGTCGAGGGTCTGCTCGGTCCAGATCACCTTGCCGCTGGGGGTGTAGCGCGTTCCCCAGCGCTGCGCGAACTGGGCGACCAGGAACAGCCCGCGGCCGCCCTCGTCGGTGGTGGCGGCGCGCCGCAGGTGCGGGGAAGCACTGGTGCCGTCGGAGACCTCGCAGATCAGGGCGCGGTCGTGGAGGAGGCGGACGCGGATGGGCTGGGCGCCGTAGCGGATGGCGTTGGTGATCAGTTCGCTGAGGATCAGCTCGGTGGTGAAGCCGATCTCGTCCAGTCCCCAGGTCTCCAGGGTGCGCATGCAGGCGGCGCGGACGGGGCCGACGGCCGCCGGGTCGGAGGGGACCTCCCATTCGGCGATCCGGTCCGGGGTGAGCAGCTTGGTGCGGGCCACGAGCAGGGCGATGTCGTCACTGGGGTGTTGGGGCAGCATGGCGTCCAGGACGGCCGTGCAGGTCTGCTCCGGCGAGCGGTCCGGGGCGTCGGCGAGGGTGCTGCGCAGCAGTTCCAGGCCGGTGTCGATGTCGCGCTCGCGGTCTTCGATGAGCCCGTCGGTGTAGAGGACGAGCCGGGAGCCCTCGGGCAGGGTCAGGTCGACGGTCTCCACCGGCAGCCCGCCGCCCAGGCCGAGCGGCGGGGAGACCGGTACGTCGGGGAAGGAGACCGATCCGTCCGGGCGGACCAGGGCCGGGCCGGGGTGCCCGGCCCTGGCCAGCGTGACGCGGCCGGCGACCGGGTCGTAGATGACGTAGAGGCAGGTGGCGCCGGTGATGCCGGCGCTGCTGTCCCCGACCAGCGTCTCGTCACCCAGTGGCGAGGTGTCCGGGTCCGGGTCCGGGGACGCGGCCGGGGACAGGTCCGGGGACGTGTCCGGGGTCGGCGATCCGTCCGGACCCGGCACGGCGTGGGGGCCCGTCCCGCCGGCGGCTCCGGCGGCTCCGTCCGCTGATGCTCCGTCAGCTGTGGTTCCCGTCGGGCGCGGGCGGTCCCTCGGCCGGCTCGCCGGCTCGCCGCCCTCGCCGTCGGCTCCCATGCCGCCCGTGCGGGCCTCGTCCGTGTCGATGTGGCTGACGAGTTCGTCGAGGTGCCCCAGGAGTTCGTCGGGCGGCAGGTCCAGGGCGGAGAAGTTGAGGACCGCGGTGCGCAGCCGGCCCATGGTGGCGGCGGCGTGCAGGCCGTGGCCGACGACGTCGCCGACGACCAGGGCGACCCGGGCGCCGGGCAGCGGGATGAGGTCGAACCAGTCGCCGCCCACCCCGGCCTGTGCGGGCAGGTAGCGGTGCGCCACCTCCAGGGCGGACTGCTCGGGCAGCGCCCGGGGCAGGAGGCTGCGCTGGAGGGTGATGGTGGTGGCGTGCTCGCGGGTGTAGCGGCGGGCGTTGTCGATGGAGACCGCGGCCCGCGCGGCCAGTTCCTCGGCGAACGACAGGTCCTCCGCGCCGAACACCTCGGAGGTCTCGGCCCGCCAGAAGTTGGCCAGGCCCAGCACCACGCCCCGGGCCCGCAGCGGCACCGCGATCAGCGAGCGGATGCCGTTGTCCAGGATCCGCTGGGTGTCGACCGGGTCCTGGGCCCGCCATGCGTGTTCGGCGCGCAGATCGCGTACGAGGACCGGGCGGGCGCCGGCGATGCCCGCGGTGATGGGGCTGCCGGGGACAAAGCGGATGTGCTCGCCGACGCGGTAGACCGCCGAGTCCTCCGGGACGCCGCGGACCGCCAGCCGTCGCATCGGGGCGTGCTCCCCGGTCGGCTCGTCGCCGCGCAGCACCGGCTCCAGCAGCTCGACGGAGACCACGTCGGCGAAGCGGGGGACGGCGACCGAGGCCAGTTCCTCCGCCGTGCGGGCCACGTCCAGCGTGCTGCCGATCCGCATCCCCGCGTCGTAGAGGAGCTTCAGGCGCCGCTGGGCGACCTCGGCCTTGCCGGTCAGTGCCTGGAGTTCGGTGGTGTCCCGCAGGGTGACGGCGGTGCCCGCGGGGCCGCCGTAGGGGGCGGTGGGGCGGATGTTCACCGCGAGCAGCCGGTCGCCGGCGGGGTGCACCTCGTCGGTCGCGGCCCGCCCGGAGGCCAGCAGGGCGGCCGTGCCCGGCTCCAGGCCCAGCTCGGTGACCCGGCGGTGCTCGGCGTCGTCGGGCAGGTCGAGCAGCCGGCGGGCCTCGTCGTTGGCGAGCAGCAGCCGTCCGTCGCTGCCGATGATGAGCACGCCTTCGCGGACGGCGTGCAGGACGGCGTCGTGGTGGTCGTACATCCGGGTCATCTCGGCCGGGTCCAGGCCGTGGGTCTGCCGGCGGAGCCGACGGCTCACCAGGGCGACCCCACCGACCCCGATGACCAGTGCGCCGGCCGCGCTGCCGATCAGCAGCGGGAGCCGTTGCAGTGCCCACTCGTTGGTCCGCTGCACCTTGATGCCGGCGGCGACCAGTCCGACGACCCGGCTGTCGGGGTCCTTGACGGGCACTGTGGTGTCCACGGCGCGACCGAAGGCGGAGGTGGAGGTGGAGGTGACCGTCCGGCCGGCGAGCGCGGGACCGTAGCCGCCGGGGACCTGTTTGCCGATCAGTTGCGGGTTGGGGTGGGTCCAGCGGATCCCGGCCGGGCTGAACGCGACGAGGTAGTCGAGCCCGGCTTCCTTGCGGGCCTCCTCGGCCCGGGGTTGGAGCCGTGCGGTGGGGTCGGCGGACTGCATCGCGGCGGCGGTCCCCGGCGCGTGCGCGAAGGCCAGTGCGGCGACGGCCGAGCGCTGTTCGGCCTCCTCCAGGCTCGCCTGCTGGGCCTGGAGGGCGAGGGCGACCCCGGCTGCCACGACCAGCAGCACCACCAGGGCGAGCTGCAACGCGAGCACCTGGCCCGCGACGCTGTGCACGCTCAGCACCGAGCGAAGACGGCGCCCGACCTCACGCCTGGAATATCTCTTTCGCCCGAAATTTTCCATCACGCGCCATATTTAGCATTGTGCGCCCCTGCATAGCGATCAGCTGCGCCGACGTCATAAGCGTTCCTTTCGGAATGACAAAGCGGCTTTATGAGCGCAAATTTGGTCGGATGTGGGAAGTGGTCGGTCGCCGCGTCGGAGCGTCCGGGCGCCCACGCGTGCCCTATTGGACCCGATTCCACGCGGTGTAGCGGTCGCGCGACACAAGGTAGTCGCACGGCTATTCGGAGTTGCGGGGAGGGCGACGAGCGTTTCCGGCCGGAGGTCCGCCAACGGGCCGTTGCGGGCCGCCGATTCCCGGCCCGACGATCCCGAATGTCCCGCATGCCACCGGCCCGTGCCGGCCGGCCGGCATGCCGTTGGTCCCGTCAGGAGGCTCCAGTGAACGACCGGATGACGCTCGCCCCGGATGCCGCACGGCAACTCGCGACCACCACCAAGACCGCCCCCCAGATGCGCGGCATCACCCCGCGCTACCTGCTCCGCGCCCTGCCGTGGGTGGACGTCGAATCCGGCGTCTTCCGCGTCAACCGCCGCCGCACCTACGTCCTCGGCGACGACCGCCTCGCCACCTACCAGGACGGCGACACCCACCGCGTCATCCCCGGCGACCTGCGCGAACTCCCGTACCTGCGGGAGGCGGACGACGCGTTCCTGACCGAACTCGCCGGAGCCTTCACGGCGGTGTCCTTCGACACCGGCCAAGTCCTCGCGGAGGGCGGCGCGGTGTCGGAGCGGCTGCTCGTCATCGCACAGGGCCGCGCCGAGAAGCGGGCCCGCGGTCGCTACGGCGAGGACGCGCTCCTCGAAGTGGTCGGCGACGGCCAGTTCTTCGACCTCGACGCCTGGACCCGCGCCGACCCGATGCCGTACCGGGTCACCGCGCTCACCCCCGGCACCGCGCTCTGCCTCGACCGTGCCGCCCTGGCCCGACTGGTCGACCGCGCCCCGTCGCTGCGCGCCGCCATGGACGCCTACCTCGCGGCGGACGGTGTGCTGCCGGGCAGCGAGGTGCCGGTCGACCTCAGCTCCGGGCACGTCGGCGAACCCGACCTGCCGGCGACCTACGTCGACTACGAGGACGAGCCCCGCGAGTACCACATGAACCTCGCCCAGACCGTGCTGCGCGTCCACACCCGGGTCTCCGACCTCTACAACGGCCCCATCGACCAGACCCGCGCCCAGGCCAACCTCACCGCCCACGCGCTCCGCGAACGCCAGGAGGACGTGCTCCTCAACCACCCCGAGCACGGCCTCTTCCGCAACGTCGCCCCCGGCCAGCGCGTCCAGGCCCGGCACGGCGCCCCCACCCCCGACGACCTCGACGAACTGCTCACCCGGGTCTGGAAGCAGCCCGGCTACTTCCTCGCGCACCCCCGCACCATCGCCGCGTTCGGCCGGGAATGTACCCGCCGGGGCGTGCCCCCGGTGATCGACACCAGTTTCGGCAGCCCGCTGTTGACCTGGCGCGGTGTGCCGCTGCTCCCCTCCGACAAGGTGCGCTTCTCCGGCGGCTCGGACACCGGCACCACCGAGATCCTGCTGATGCGGATGGGCGAGGCCGAGCAGGGCGTGGTCGGACTGCGCCCGGCGAGCGTCGCCGACGAGATCGAACCCGGCCTGTCCATGCGGAACATGGGCGTCGACAAGAAGGGCATCACCTCGTACCTGATGACCGCGTACTTCAACGCGGCGGTCCTCGTCGAGGACGCCCTCGCCGTCCTCCAGAACGTCGAGGTGTCCCGTTACCATGACTACGCCTGACGTCCTGGGATTCCCGCTGACCGCACCCACCACGACGGGAATCCCCACCGCAGCAGCGATGCCGCTGCCGGACGCCGCCGGCACCGCGCCGGGGACGGGCGCAGGCACCCCGACGCCGACGGCCGAGCCCACCACCGCGGCCCGCCCCGCCACCGATCCGACGGGCCGTCAGTTTTCCCGACGTTCCCAACAGCCCACCTTCACCCCGGAGTTGGCGCGCCGTGACGTGCCGATCCTGCACCGGACCGTCAACGGCAAACCGCTGGTCTGGCTCGACAACGGGGCCACCACCCAGAAGCCCCGCCAGGTCATCGAGGCGGTGTCCGGCTTCTACGGGGCGGGCAACTCCAACATCCACCGCGGTGCGCACACCATGGCCCGCGAGGCCACCGAGGCGTACGAGGCGGGCCGGACCGCGGTCGCCCGGTTCCTGGGCGCGGCGTCCCCCGACGAGATCGTCTTCGTCCGCAGTACCACCGAGGCGATCAACCTCGTCGCCCAGAGCTGGGGACGGGCCAACCTCGGCCCCGGCGACGACATCCTCGTACCGGTGCTGGAGCACCACTCCAACATCGTCCCCTGGCAGCTGGTCGCCAAGGAGACCCGGGCCCGGGTGGTCCCCGTCCCCCTGCGGCCGGACGGGCAGATCGACCTCGACGCCTATGCCGACCGGCTCTCCATGCGGACCCGGCTGGTCGCGATCAGTCAGGCGTCGAACGTCCTCGGCACCGTCCCGCCGCTCCGGGAGATGACCGCGCTCGCCCACCGCTACCGGGCCAAGGTCCTGGTCGACGGCGCCCAGGCGGTGGCCCACTTCCCCGTCGACGTGGCGGACCTCGACGCCGACTTCTACGCCTTCTCCGGCCACAAGCTGTTCGCCCCCACGGGCATCGGCGCCCTGTACGCCAAGCCGGAGATCCTCGAAGCGATGGCGCCGTGGCAGGGCGGCGGCAACATGATCGAATCCGTCTCCTTCGACCGCACCCACTACGCACCCGTCCCGCACCGCCTGGAGGCCGGCACCGGCCACATCGCCGGCGTCGTCGGTCTGCTCGCCGCGATCAACTGGCTGACCGGCTTCGACCGGCACGCCGTCGCCGCCTACGAGACCGAACTGCTCGGCTACGCCCAGCAGGCCCTGGCCGCGGTCCCCGGACTGGACCTGATCGGCTCCGCCCCCGACCGGATCGCGGTGCTGACCTTCACTCTGGCGGGCCACGACCCGGCCCGGATCGCCGACTGGCTGGACCAGGACGGCATCGCCGTCCGCGCCGGCCACCACTGCGCCCAGCCGTCCCTGGCCCACTACGGCCTGACGAGCGCGGCCCGCGCCTCGCTCGCCCTCTACAACACCCCGGAGGAGGTGGACCAGCTGGTCGAGTCGCTCCAGCGGCTCCAACAGTCAGCCTGAGGCCGCCGGCACCCCCGTTGCCCCGTCGACGTGCCCCCGCGCCCGTGGTGTGTAGGGTTGGGGCCGCGAAGGGGAGTAGCCCCGCAAACCGGTCGTCGACACACTGGAGCCGCATTCGGCTCCCGGTGGCCGGGCCCGCGCAGTCTCTGTGCGGGCGGGCGAGACCTTCGGCCCTTTGTCGACGACTTCGAACGCGTCGGCGGGGTCGAAGTCGTGCCGCCGCTCCCACGCCGGTCGTCGTCGAGGCCCGCCGGAGCGGAAAGGCTGACGATCAGCGTGCTGCATTTCGTTCTGCTCATCGTGTGTGCGGTGGCGATCTATCTCTCCTGTGAGTGGTTCGTCAATGCCGTGGAATGGCTGGGTGAGCGGCTCAACGTGGGCCGGATGGCGGTGGGCACCATCCTGGCCGCCTTCGGCACCGCCCTGCCCGAGTCCGTGGTGACCCTGGTCGCGGTGACCACCGGCGCCACCCCGGAAGCCAAGAACATCGGCGTCGGCGCCGCGATGGGCGGTCCGCTGGCACTTGCCACCGTGGCGTACGGCGTGACCGGCGCGATGCTGCTGCTCCAGCGGCGCAAGCGGCGCGCCGCGGTCCCGGCGGGCGCGGCCGGCACCGCGCCGCGACCGGAGGCGGACCGCGGCGCGGAGCAGGCGCTCGGCTCGGAGCGGGACCTGCGGCGGCTGGCCAAGGACCAGAGCTGGTTCCTGCCGGTGTTCGTCGTCAAGGTCGCGCTCGGCCTGGTCGCCTTCGCCTTCAAGCCGGTGCTGGGCCTCGCGTTCTTCGCGGTGTACGCGGTCTACTTCTGGCGCGAGATCCGCGGCGACCACGAGGAGGACGAGGAGGGCGTCGAGCTGGAGCCGCTGAAGTTCCAGCCCAAGGCCGCCTCCCCGGCGACCTGGGCGGTGATCGCCCAGACCCTGGCCACCCTCGCGGTGATCTTCTTCGCCTCGCAGCTCTTCGTCCACCAGCTGGACGCCATCGGCCCGATGCTCGGACTCTCCGCGTCGGTCACCGCGCTGCTGCTGTCCCCGATCGCCACCGAACTGCCGGAGATCATGAACGCGGTGATCTGGGTGCGCCAGGGCAAGACCAAGCTGGCGCTGGCCAACATCTCCGGCGCCATGATGATCCAGGCCACCGTCCCCAGCGGCCTCGGCCTGCTCTTCACCGGCTGGCACTTCGACACCGCCCTGGTGTGGTCCGGCCTGATCACCATGGCCGCGATCGGCTACCTCCTGCTGACCATGCGCGCGCACAAGCTCACCCCCGGCCGGCTGGCGGTGGCGGCCGGGTTCTACGCGGTGTTCGGACTGGGGCTCATCCCGATCCTGGTGTGAGTGTGAGCGGACCCGGACCGGCCGTCAGGTGGCCGGGGCGTGGTGGGTCAGGGCCGCGTGCGGGTCCGCGCCGCCGTCCTCCGGAGTGTGGTCGAGGTGGACGGTGGCCGCCGTCAGTCGCGGTACGCCGTGGATCAGCGCGTGCTCGGCGGCCACCGCTAACCGGTGCCCCCGGCCACCGTCAGCCGCGGGTCCAGGACGATGTCCGCCTCGGCCCGCAGCGTGCGGCCGATCCAGCGCATCCGCAGCTGCCCCACGCCTCGGACGCCGGGCACGCCCAGCAGGGTCGCCTCACCGGCGGCCGGGCGGCGCGGCGCCGGCACCACGCTCCGTGCGCCCCGCTCCACATGTCGTCCGCCCCGAGAGCTCCTACCGTGGAGGCATGCGCGTCCTGGTGGTCGACGGCGAGCCCCGCACGGCGGTCCTGCTGCGGCGCGGCCTCACCGAGGAGGGCTACGTCGTGGACCTGGCGGTGACCGGCCCGGAGGCGGTCTGGCGGGCCCGCGAGGTGCCGTACGACCTGATCGTCCTCGACGTGCTGCTGCGGGGCTACGACGGCTTCGAGGTCTGTCGGCGGCTGCGGGCCGCGGGCTGCTGGCCACCGGTCCTGGTGCTGAGCGCCCGCCACGAGATCAGCGACCGGGTACGGGGACTGGACGCCGGCGCCGACGACTACCTGGCCAAGCCCTTCAGCTTCGCCGAGCTGTACGCCCGGCTGCGGGCGCTGTCCCGCCGCGGTGCACACGCCCGCCCGTCCCTGATGGCGGTCGGCGATCTGCGGCTGGACCCGGCCAGCCGCCGCGCCTGGCGCGGCGGGACCGAACTCCGCCTGTCGCCGAAGGAGTTCGCGCTGCTGGAGCTGTTCCTGCGGCACCCCGGCGAGGTACTGACCCGGACCCTGATCCTGGAACACGTCTGGGACTTCCCCTGCGACGGGGTGTCCAACGTCGTCGACCAGTACGTGGCCTACCTGCGCCGCAAGATCGACCGCGGCGGCCAGGCGTCCCACCTGGAGACCGTCCGCGGCGCCGGCTACCGGCTGCTCAACCCGACCCCCGTGACCAGCGGTTGAGGGCCGCACGAGGGAGGGGTGGAGGCGAGGGGGCACCTCCGGGACTGCGCGCCGAGCGGATGTGAGGACTCACATCCGCCCCACACGGTGGCCTCACGAACCGCTCCGCATACTGGCCGGGAACCGGCAGGGAGCCGGACCGGACCCGGGACACGAACCGGAACGCAAAACCGGAACACGACCGGGAACACGGGCGAATCCAGGTGAGGTGATTTCCATGGCGACCACCAAGAAGTCCTACCGCTGGCGGATCGCGACCATCGGCGCCGCGTGCGCCGCCCTGCTCGCCGGCGGGGCGGGTACCGCGGTCGCCGTGCCGAACGCGGTACCGGACCTGCACTCCGCCACCGTCGCCACGGCCGTGGCCAAGACGCACGAGGGGATCAGCGTCAAGGCGAGTGCGAAGTCCGTCAAGGCCGGCCAGGCGGTCACGCTCAGCGGCCGGACCAAGAACATCGCGATGGGCAGCAAGCTCACCGTGCAGCACCTGAACAAGGGCAAGTGGACCACGCTGCACGCCAACACCAAGACGAAGCACGGCGGCAACTACAGCGTCAAGGTCAAGCTCAGCAAGAAGGGCAAGGAGAAGCTCCGGGTGGCCCACGGCAAGACGCACTCGTCCACCGTCGCCGTGACTGTGCACTGACGCCACGACGCCACTGACGCCGCGTCATCATCAAGCAGATCCTGCCCTGCCTGGACCAGCCCCGGGCCATCCACTTCCCGGACGCGACCCCGGAGATGATCGCCACGCTGGTCGGCGAACGCGACCGGATGACCGACCGCATCTCCTGCCTGGTCCGCAACCGGGACGCCATCGGCGAATACCTCGACGCGGTCCTCGCCTACGACGGTGAGCCGGCCGGGCGGTGAGCCGTGCCGTGTCGCCGCGGCCGTGCGTGGCGGTGCTGTACGGGCCGTCCGCGCCGTACGTGCCGGACGGCGCCGGTCACTCCCAGGTCGCCGACTCCGGATCGACACCGTGGGTCCGGGCATTCGCGAAGATCACATCGTGCAGCCAGCGGGTGAGGTCCGGCGCGACGGTGTCGAAGTACTCCGCGTAGCGGGGATCGTCGACGAACATCCGCCCGATGCACGCGTGCATCGAGTGGGTGCAGTCGAAATACCGCGAGAGCAGGGCGCGGTGCCGCTCGGCGAGCGCGTTCGCCTCGTCGGAGCCGGCGGCGACGCCGGCGCGCAGCGCGGCACCGAGGTCGACGTTCAGCGCGTCGGTCGCGGCCGCGACCTCCTTCCAGTCCTCCGGTGTCATCCTGGCCGCCCGCTCGGCGTACTGGCTCCACTGCGCGGTGTCGCCCCAGCGGTCCTCGGCCTCGTCCACCCAGGCCGGCCGCCAGTCGTCGCCGAAGATCTCGACCTGCTGCTCCGGCGTCAGCCGCATACCGGTCCGCGACGCCTCCAGCATGCGGTCGACCGCGCCGACCATCTTCTCCAGGCGGGAGATGCGCTCCACGAGCTGCGACCGCTGCCGGCGCAGGTGGTCGCGCGCATCGGCGTCCGGATCGTCGAGGAGCCGGCCGATCTGGGCGAGCGGGAACCCGAGCTCCTTGTAGACCAGGACCCGATGGATCCGGGCCACGTCGTCAGCGGAGTACACCCGGTACCCGGCCCAGGTGCGGCCGCTCGGGCGCACCAGACCGATCGCGTCCCAGTGGTGCAGCGTCTTCACACTGACCCCGACGAGCGCGGCCGTCCGGCCGACGGTGAGGCCATCGGGACCGGACGGTCCGGCGCCCTCCCAGATGATGGTCGGTTCCTGCTCCGGGGAATCACTCGTCATCCGCCCAGTGTCGCGCACCCCGCGCCGGGAACGCGGCTGCCGCTACGCCTGCCGGAGCCGGGCGACGATGCCGTCCAGGTCACGGAGGGCCATCTCGGGGCGGACGAAGTGGCCCCCGGGCTCCTCGTGCCACTCGTGCGGGATGCCGGCCTCGCCGAGGCGGGCCCGGAACTCCCGTTGGCCGGCGAGCACCTCGGTCTCGTTGAGCAGGTCGAACGCGTCGACCGGGCTGGGACTGGTGCCGGCGACCAGGAAGACCCGCTTGGTGCGGAAGGTCTCGACATGCTCGATCGGGTTGTCGGCGCTGACCTTGGCCTCGTCCCACGGCTCGCCGTAGATCGTGCCGCCGGCGAGGTCCAGGGCCGCGGCGGACACGTTGGCCCAGTGGGCGACCGCGCCGAGGTCGCGGCGCAGGCTGGGCGGGCCGGAGTGGGCACTGACCGACGCGAAGCGGTCGGGATACCTGGCCGCGTACTTCAGCGCGCCGAAGCCACCCATCGAGAACCCGGCAACGGCCCGGCCGTCGTACTCGGCGTAGGTCCGGAAGTTCGCCTCGACCCACGGGAGCAGTTGGGCCATGTGGAACGTCTCCCAGTTCCGGGGGCCGGTGTTCCTGGTCGGGACGTGGCACGAACGGTCCGCGTGCTGAGGAACGCGCGGGTGGGTCGGCGGCGCAGCTCTCGGCGGATTTGCCAACGGTTGCGGGAGGCGCTGAAATGCCGGTGAATTCTCGATGAGGCGGACAGCGGTGCGGTGCGGGAGCGGGGGCTTCGGGGTGGACGGGGCAGGCGCGCAACGGCTGCGGATCGCCGTGCTGGGGCCGGTGCGGGCCTGGTACGACGGGCCGCCGCTGGACGTGGGGCCGGTGCGGCGGCAGGCGGTGCTGGCCGCGCTGGCGCTGCGTCCGGGCACGCTGGTCAGCCATGAACAGCTCCTCGACGACGTATGGGGCGCACAGCCGCCGGGCTCCGGTCGCCGGGTACTGCCGAGCTACGTCTACCCGCTGCGGAAGGCGCTCGACACGGCGGGCGCCGGACCGGCGGGGTCGGTGATCCGTAGCGTCCGCGGCGGGTACCGCTTCGTCGGCGACGGAGTGCGGCTCGACACCGCGGAGTTGGCCGAGCGGGTCGGGGCGGCGCAGCACGCGAAGGCATCCGATGACCCCGCCACCGCCATGGACCGGCTGGCCGACGCGCTGGCCCTGTTCCGCGGTGAGCCCCTGGCCGGGCTGCCGGGGCCGTTCGCACAGGGCGAGCGGCGGCGGCTGACGCGGCTCCGGCGCACCCTCCAACAGGAGCGGCTGGAGTGCCTGGTCCGCCTCGGCCGGTCCGCCGACGCCCTGGACGACCTCGCCGCGCTCGCCGCCACGGACCCGTACGACGAGCCGCTGGCGGCGCTGCGGATCCGTGCGCTGTACGGCAGCGGTCGCCAGGCGGCGGCGCTCGGCGCCTATCAGGACGTGCGGGCGCGGCTGCGCGACGAGCTCGGGGTCGATCCCGGCGAGGAACTCCGCCGGACACACCAGGCGGTGCTGCGCCGCGACGACGAACTGCTGCTCGGCCCGGCGCCGGCCCGCTCGCCCGCTCCGTCGCGCCCGCCCCGCCGCACGGTCAACGAACTGCCGGGCGACACCGGTCGCCTCATCGGGCGGGAGCACGAACTGGCCCTGCTGACCGCGCCCCCGCCGCCCGGGTCGGTGGCGGTCGTGGCGGTGGACGGCACGGCCGGAGTCGGCAAGACCGCGCTCGTCGTCCACGCGGCCAGGGCGCTGCGCGCCCACCATCCGGACGGCTGCCTGTTCACGGACCTGCGCGCCCACAGCACGGAACAGCGGGCGCTCCCGCCGCAACGGGTCCTGCGGCGGTTGCTGCGTTCGCTCGGCGCGGCCGACGGCGAGGCGCCCGACGACCTCGACGAACTGACCGCGGCATGGCGGGCCGCGACCAGCTCGCTGCGACTGCTCCTCGTGCTCGACGACGTCCTGAGCGCGCAACAGATCCGGCCGCTGCTGCCCGCCGGGCCCGGCAGCACGGTGCTGGTGGCCGGTCGGCGGCGGCTGGCCGGACTGGACACCGACCGACGGGTCACCCTGGAGCCGCTGGAGACCGGCGACGGACTGTCCCTGCTCCGGCACATCGTGGGCAGCGAGCGCGCGGACCGGGAACCGGACGCGACGCGCGAGCTGGTCCACCTCTGCGACGGGCTGCCGCTGGCCCTGCGCATCGCCGGGGCGCGGCTCCAGACCCGACCTGCCTGGACGCTCGCGTACTTGGTGGACCGGATGGCGGGCGACGAGCACCGCCTCGGCGAACTGAGCGCCGGGGACCGCAGCGTGGAGGCGGCCTTCCGCCTGTCGTACGACCAGCTGGCCCCGGAGCAGCAACGCGGCTTCCGCACCCTGGGCCGGTCGCCGACGGTCGAATTCGACCCGCTGACACCGGCGGCCGCGCTGGGGTGCGCGTACCGCGAGGCGGAGGAGATCCTGGAGAGCCTGGTCGACGCGAGTCTGTTGCAGCAACCGCGACCGGGCCGCTACCGCCTGCACGACCTGGTGCGGGTGCATGCGCGGCGGCTCGCGGAAGCCGCACCCACCGAAGGCGACGAGGGCCGCACCGCCGCACTGCGCCTCTACCTGGACGCGGGCCGGGTCACCAGTGACTGGGGCCCCGACGGCTTCCCCACCGGGCCGCGGCCCGGTGCGGCGCCGTTCGCCGACTGGCAGGAGGCGGCCGGCTGGTTGGAGGCGGCCGGCGGCGAGCTCGTCGACGTCGTCGGGCACGCGGTGGCGCTCGGCGAGGTCGACCACGCGTGCTGGATCGCCGAGGCACTGAGCGACTACTTCGCCCGGCAGGGCCGCTACCACGAGTGCCGAACGGCCCTGGAGACCGCGCTCGCGCACGCGGACCGGGCCACCGACCGACGGATGGCCCCCGCACTGCGGAACCGCATGGGCCTCACCGACCTCTACCTGGGCCGCTACGCCGAGGCGCGCGCCTGGTTCACCGAGGCGCTGCACCTCAGCCGCCACCACGCGGACCGGTACGAAGAGGCCGGGGCCCGGTGCGGGCTGGGCGCCGTCGAACTGAACCTGGGCCGGCCGGAACAGGTGATTCCCGCGGTCACCGCGGCGGTCGAGGCGGCTCGACGGCTCGATGCCCACTGGCTCGCCGCACAGGGGCTCGTCCTCCTCGGCACCGCCCACCACGTCCAAGGGCGGTACGACCAGGCGCTGACCTGCTACGCCGCAGCCCTCGCCCACGCCGAGACCAACGGCCGGCCCCGGATGATCAGCAAGGTGCTGACCTGCACCGCCGACGTCCATCTCGCCCTCGGCGCGCACGGCCGGTCCAAGGCCCTCTACCGCCACGCGGCCGACCTGGCCCAGCAGGTCGGGGACGTCCTCCTGCACGCGATCATCCTGACCCGACACGGCACGGCGGAGCACGGCGAGGGAAACCTGAACGCCGCCGCGGACCTCCACCACCAGGCCCTCTCCCAGCACCGGACGCTGTGCCCCCGTACGGAACCCCACCGCGACCGGCTGGAGATGGACATCCGGGCCCGGCTGGGCCGCGCCTACTCCGCGGCCGGCCGCGTCGCCGAGGCACGGGAACAGTTCCGGACCGCGCTCGCCCTGCCCGGAGCCGACGCACACCCCGAGGAGCGTGCGCAGGCGCTCGCGGGACTCGATGCGTGCGCCGACCGCTGAACGCGCTGACGGGTGTGGGGAAAGGCCGTCATCTCGGCGCAGGAACGGCGCTGGAAAATGGTTGGCACTGTTGCCCGGGGCTGTCCTAGGCTCGGCGACGTTCTGACAGCGGCCCGGGGCTGCTGTCGTCGGCTGTTGAGGAATCCGGGAGGTGAGCGCTGAATGACTGTCATGGCGAGGGGCGCTGCCCGCATCCAGAAGTTCATCACTTCCACCTCCGTGGTCTCCGGCTGAATCGACTTTCCACCTTTTCTCGTGCGGTGCGCACGTGGCCGGGACCGCTCCTTTCCGAAGGGTCATCCCGTTGTTCGACCTCGATTTTTCTGCTGCGCATCCGCTGATGTCCTATGGCTGGGACACCGGGTTCGCGGAGAGTTTCACCCCCTTTGCCGGGCAGGGGTTCGTGCCCGGCCGCATCGTCCGCGTGGATCGCGGACGCGTGGACGTGGTCGTGCCGGACGGCGCGGGCATCCGGACTGTTCTGGCAGGCACCGGGTTGGTGGCGACGAGCGACCCGATGCGGGTGCCGTGCACCGGTGACTGGGCCGTCATCGACCTCGCGAACGGTCGGGTGGGCGACCATGTCGACGGCGTGGTGCGGGCGTTGCTGCCACGGCGTACGGCCTTGGTGCGGTCCGCTTCGTCGAAGCGTTCAGAGGGCCAGGTGCTGGCCTCCAACGTCGACACCATCGTCATCTGTGTGTCGCTCGCGGAGCAGTTGGACCTCGGGCGGATCGAGCGGTTCCTCGCGCTCGCACTGTCCAGCTCGTCGGGTGCGGTACCGGTGCACCCGTCCGCACCCTCCCGGGGGAGCGGGGCACAGCCGCTGGTGGTGCTCACCAAGGCGGACCTGGTGGCGGACCCGGTCGCGCTCGGCCACCTCGTCGACGACGTCTCGGCCGCCGCCCCCGGCGTGCAGGTGCTGGCGGTCAGTGCGGCAACCGGGGACGGCATCGACACCCTGACCGCCGTATCGGCCGGTGCCACCTCCGTCCTCCTGGGGCGGTCCGGTGCCGGGAAGTCCACCCTGGCCAACGCACTCGTCGGGGCGGACGTGCAGGACGTGCGGGCGGTCCGCGACCAGGACGGCAAGGGGCGGCACACCACCACGACCCGCGATCTGCTGGTGCTGCCCGGGGGCGGCGTGCTGATCGACACGCCGGGGCTGCGCGGCGTCGGCATGTGGGACGCGGAGGGCGGGCTGGCCCGGACGTTCTCCGACGTCGACGAACTGGCCCGGCAGTGCCGGTTCCAGGACTGCGCACATGATGCCGAACCGGGCTGTGCGGTCCAAGATGCCGTGGAACACGGCGAGTTGGCGCCTCGCCGGTTGGAGAGCTACCGCAAGCTGCGGCGCGAGAACCAGCGGATCGTGGCCAAGACCGACGCCCGGTTGCGCGCGGAGATCCGGCGCGACTGGAAGCAGAAGCAGGCCCTGGGGCGGCACATGATGGAACGGAAGCGGGGACAGGGCGTCGAGCGGAGGTCGGGGCGCTAGCCCGGATCCGGGATCCTGGATGCCGGGCGCCGGTTCCTGACCCCGGTCCTGACCCCGGTCCTGACCCCGGTCCTGACCCCGGTCCTGACCCCGGTCCTGACCCCGGTCCCGGTCCCGGCCCCGGTAAGGCCCGCTCGCCACGTGTAACGCCGTTACAGGACGCCGTTGTGTAACGCCGTCACGGACCCGACCCCGTCGGGGCATCGGGGCACCAGGGCATCGGGGCGGTGACTCCGAGCGTCAGCTCGCGATCACCGCCCCCACCCAGGCGCCCACCACCAACAAGCAGGCGAACAGTTCCACCAGCACGCTCAGTCCGATGGCGCGCAAGGCCGTACGCGTGGAGGCCAAGGCGTCGCCGTGGCTGCCGAGGCGGACGCGTTCGAGGGCGTAGAGGCCGCCGAGCGCGCCCAACGGGCACCCGATGACGGGGACCAGGAAGAACCCCGCGACACCGGCCACGCCGGCGAGGACCAGCGTGCGGTAGGGCGCGCCCGCGTCGCGCAGATTGCGGGCCGGGAGCAGCCATTTGAGCACCTGGTTGAGGAGCAGGACGGCGGTGCCGGCCATCAACACCGTCCAGGCGAGGGCGGACCGCTCCGCCGTCGCCCACCACAGCAGCCCCGCCCAGACCACCAGCGGCCCCGGGAGGCCGGGGACCAACACCCCGAACACTCCGAGCAGCAGGACGAGGCCGACGGCGATCAACTGCCAGGCATTCATGCGCCGGCCCCGGAGGCGCCGGCGCACGGCCGCGCCCGGAGCGGCGCGCGCCCGACGACGGCTCGCACGCTGCGCTCTCTCACGGCCCGCATGGCCCAAGCCTGCCGGACACGGCCGGGACGCGCTTCCTGGAATGCCCTTTTCGCGCCCTGTTTCGGTGGCGTACGCCACGGGACAATACGGCCCATGAAACAGCAGGGGGCGGGCCGCGGCAGGGAGGACGACTGGTGGTGGCGAGAGCTGTACGGCGACGGTCCCGACGCGGGCGGTGAGGACGGAGCGGGCCCGCCGCCCGCCGCCTCCGACACCCTCGACGACCGGATCGAGTCCGCGTTGCGGACGGTGGGGAGGCGCCCGGCCACGGACCCGCCGGGCCCCAACGGCACACCGCCACCCGGCCCGGACCAGCGACAGCCGCCCGTCGCACCGGGGGCGCCGGATCCGCGCGTCGTACCGGGGGTGACAGATCCGCCCGTCGAACGGGCGGTGCCGGACTCACGTGTCGTACCGACCGACGGGGGTCCGACCGCCGGGGGGCCGACCACTGGGGGTCCGACTACCGGTGATCCGACCGCCCGGCGAGATGTCGCGCCCGAGGCGGTCGGAACCCCGGCGGTCGGGGATTTCGTCCCGCGGGTGTTCGAGCCCCGGCCGTGGGAGCCGAGTGCGTGGGAGCCGCGGCCCTGGGAGCTGCCCGGCCGGCCGGTGCCGACCCCGCCCGGCCCTGCGGAACCGCTCCCCCTCCGCGCCACGGGCCCGGCCACGGCTCCGGCGCCGCGCCCCGCCCCCGCCGTACCTCCGTCTCCGCCCTCTGCCCCGCCCCTTCCCCCGCCGTCGTCCCCCGCCCCGTGGGAAACCACGGAGGCCGCCGTGCCGCGGGACGACGGGACGGGCGCCGACCCCGTCGCTCCACCGCCCGCCGCCGCACCTGCACTCCCCGTCGTCCCCTCACCCTCCTCACGCCCCGTCGCCTCCGCGTTCCCGGTGGCGGGTCCGGGCGCCCTCGACGACCTGGTGCCCGACACCGTCCTGGACGGCGCCCGGTTCGGCTCCGTTGCCGTCCGGGCGGTCTCGCAGCGCGGCGACGACGCCCGCCAACGGGGTGACGTGCGGGGCGAGGCGTTTTTCACTGCCCGGTTCGGGGCGGGCCGGGACGCGCTGCTCCTGGTGGCCGTCGTCGTCGGACTGTGCGGCACGGGGGAGGCCGCCCACCGTGCGGCCCGCCACGCCTGCGCCTGGGCAGGCGACACCGTTGGCCGCAACTCCACCCAACTGGCGCAGGACCTCCGCACCGGCCGGCACGACGCGCTCAAGGCGGGGCTGCGGCGTCTCACCGACCGCGGTTACGGCAAGCTGCGCGGCCGGACCGCGGAACCGGGGGCGGCGCCGTACGCCCACCCGGCCGCGCTGCGCTGCCTGTTGCTGCCCGCCGACCCGGACTGCCGGACGCGGGTGTTCTTCGGCGTCAGCGGGGGCGGGCTCTTCCGGCTGCGCGACGGCGGCTGGGAGGACCTGGAGCCCACCGTCGCGCCGGCGGAGGCGTACCCCGCCCCGGCCGCGTACGCCGCCCAGGACGCCGCTGACGGCCGTTCTGACGGCCTTTCCGCCACCGCCCCGGCCGCCACCGCCCCGGCTGTCCCCGCCCCGGCTGTGCCGACCCCGGCCGTGCCGCACGGGCCCGATGGCGAGGCGTTCCGCTCGGTGTCGTTCCGCCCGGCGGCGTTCCGCTTCCGCACCTTGTCGGGGCGCCCGGGGGACGTGCTGCTGTTGTGCGGCACCGGTCTGGCGGCGCCGCTGAGCGGTGACCCGGACTTCGCCGCCCGGCTCGCCGCCGCGTGGTCCGTCCCCGGGCCGCCCGACCTGGCCGACTTCCTCACGGCCGTCCAGCCCCGCGGCACGGGAGACGCCGAGGACCGCACGGCGGTAGCGGTGTGGGAGTCGTAGCGGCCGATCCTCACCCGCGCCTTATCCGCGTCACCTGCCCCTTATCCCTCACCCGCCCCTTACCCGTCACCTGTCCTTACCCGCCCACCCCCCGAAGGGGGGTGGGCGGCGGGGAAAAACCTGCCCCCCGGAGGCGGCACACGTCCCCCCATGGGTTGATGGGCCATGGGCCATGGGCTGATGGGAAAGAGCCAGCCGTCAGCCACCGTCCACGCGGCCGTTCGTCGTCGTTTCGAGGAGGCTCTTCCCGTGGCCAAGCAGACCGTAGCCGAGCAGTTCATCGACATCCTGGTGCGGGCCGGCGTCCGGCGGCTCTACGGGGTCGTCGGAGACAGCCTGAACCCGGTGGTGGACGCCATCCGCCGCACTTCCGCCCTCGACTGGATCCAGGTCCGGCACGAGGAGACCGCCGCGTTCGCCGCCGGCGCGGAGGCGCAGCTCACCGCGAAGCTGGCGGCCTGCGCGGGGTCCTGCGGGCCCGGGAACCTCCACCTGATCAACGGGCTGTACGACGCGCACCGCTCCATGGCCCCGGTGCTCGCGCTGGCCTCGCACATCCCGTCCAGCGAGATCGGCACCAACTACTTCCAGGAGACCCACCCGGACCGGCTGTTCTCCGAGTGCAGCCACTACAGCGAGCTGATCTCCAGCACCAAGCAGATGCCGCGGGTGGTGCAGACCGCGATCCAGCACGCCGTGGGGCAGAGCGGAGTCGCGGTCGTCTCCCTGCCCGGGGACCTCGCCGCCGAACCGGCGCCCGAACGCGCCATCGAGCACGCCCTGGTCACCAGCCGGCCCTCGGTCCGCCCCGGGGACGACGAGATCGACGCGCTGGCCCGGATGGTCGACGAGGCCGGCAAGGTCACGCTGTTCTGCGGCAGCGGCACGGCGGGCGCGCACGCCGAGGTGATGGAGTTCGCGGAGCGGGTGAAGTCGCCGGTGGGCCACGCCCTGCGCGGCAAGGAGTGGATCCAGTACGACAACCCGTACGACGTCGGGATGAGCGGGCTGCTGGGCTACGGCGCGGCCTACGAGGCCACCCACGAATGCGATCTGCTGATCCTGCTCGGCACGGACTTCCCGTACAGCGCGTTCCTCCCCGACGACGTGCGGATCGTCCAGGTGGACGTCCGGCCCGAGCACCTCGGCCGCCGCACCAAACTGGACCTCGCCGTCTGGGGCGACGTCCGGGAGACGCTGCGGTGCCTCCTCCCCAAGGTGCGGGAGAAGAACAACCGCAGGTTCCTGGACCGGATGCTGAAGAAGCACGCGGAGGCGCTGGAGGGGGTGGTCAAGGCGTACACCCGCAAGGTGGAGAAGCACGTCCCGATCCACCCGGAGTACGTGGCCTCGGTACTCGACGAGGAGGCCGCCGACGACGCGGTCTTCACCGTCGACACCGGGATGTGCAACGTCTGGGCGGCCCGCTACCTCACGCCCAACGGCCGCCGACGGGTGATCGGTTCGTTCAGCCACGGCTCGATGGCCAACGCGCTGCCGCAGGCGATCGGCGCCCAGTTCACGGACCGCGGCCGGCAGATCGTTTCGATGTCGGGGGACGGCGGCTTCTCGATGCTGATGGGCGACTTCCTGACCCTGGTCCAGTACGACCTGCCGGTGAAGGTGGTGCTCTTCAACAACTCCTCCTTGGGAATGGTGGAGTTGGAGATGATGGTCTCGGGCCTGCCGGCGTACGGCACCACCAACCGGAACCCCGACTTCTCGGCGATCGCCCGGGCGGCCGGGGCGTACGGCGTGCGGGTGGAGAAGCCCAAGCAGCTGCGCGGGGCGCTGCGCGAGGCATTTCGGCACAAGGGGCCGGCGCTGGTCGACGTCGTCACCGACCCCAACGCGCTGTCCATCCCGCCGAAGATCAGCGCGGAGATGGTGTCGGGCTTCGCGCTCTCCGCCGGGAAGATCGTGCTGGACGGCGGGGTGGGCCGGATGG
This sequence comes from Streptomyces sp. NPDC058000, assembly GCF_042886435.1. Classification (NCBI taxonomy): domain Bacteria; kingdom Bacillati; phylum Actinomycetota; class Actinomycetes; order Kitasatosporales; family Streptomycetaceae; genus Streptomyces; species Streptomyces sp. NPDC058000. The sequence goes on along the minus strand of NZ_JBHVQS010000040.1, from coordinate 35,861 downwards.
TGCAGATGGCCCGGTCCAACCTCCGGAACATCCCCCGGGTGTGACCCGGATGTGAGGAGCCCTGTGGGGCATGCCGTCGGGCCCGCTCCAGCATCTCGCGGGTGGGTCCGCCGCCGTCGCCCCAGCCGAACGGCACCAGGGAGCGGGTGGCCCGGCCCTGCTCGGCGAAGTTCCGTTCCGCATGGGCGAGTTCGTGACCGTGGAGCTGGGAGTTGTAGGTGTCGACGGGTGGGAAGTGGGTGAAGATCCGGGTCCCGTCGATGCCCTCCCACCAGAAGGTGTGGTGCGGCATCCGGTCGGTCTGGTTCCAGGAGAGCTTCTGGGTGAGGAACCACTTCGCGCCGGCCAACCGAGCCAGCTGTGGGAAGGCGGCGGTGTACCCGAAGGAGTCGGGCAGCCAGATCTCCTCGGTCTCGACGCCCAGTTCCTCCAGGAAGAACCGCTTGCCGTGCACCAGCTGCCGGGCCAGCGCCTCACCGCCGGGCAGGTTGGCGTCGGACTCCACCCACATCGAGCCCACCGGCGCCCAGTTCCCGTTCCGCACCGCCTCCTTGACGCGGGTCCGGAGGTGCGGCTGGTGGTCCCGCACCCAGGCGTACTGCTGCACCTGCGAGCAGGAGAACACCAACTCCGGGTATTCCGTGGCGAGTTGGGTGACGTTGGCGAAGGTGCGGACCGCCTTGCGGACGGTCTCGCGCAGCGGCCAGAGCCAGGCGGAGTCGATGTGCGCGTGCCCGGTGGCCGAGCCGCGGTGTGCGCTGGCCGCGGCCGGGTGGCTGAGGACGTCCACCAGGGCGGCCCGGGCCGCGGCCGCCGTACCGGCGACGTCGTGCAGGTCGAGCGCGTCCACCAGGTCCTCCAGCGCCCGCAGGATGCCGTGCCGGCGGGGGCGGTGGGTGGGCAGCTCGTGCATCAGCTCCGACAGCACCTCGATGTCGAGGACCAACTGCCAGACGGTCTCGTCGAGCACCGCGAGGTCGGCCGCCGCGAAGCGGTGGAGCGGCCGGCGCGGGGCGGTACGGACGTCCCCGAGGTCGGTGGGGCGGGAGTCCCGCAGCACGGCGGGGTTGGCGGCGGCCTCCAGCAGCAGCCGGACCTCCTCGCCGCCGCGCGCCGGGGCGGCGACGGGAACGTGCCGGTTGCGCGGGTGGATGCCCTTGAGGGGCACGCCGGCGGCGTCGTGGACCAGCCCCTCCGCCTGGAAGCCCGGCCCGTCGCCGGTGAAGCCCGGGTCGATGACGGCCTCCACCCGGCGCCCGGCCCACTCCGCGGGCACCTCACCGGCGAGCCGGAACCAACTGGTCGACCACGGCGGCCCCCAGACGTCCCCGACCGCGAACGGCTCGTACGCGGCCGCCGGCGCCTCGGCCGCCGGCCGCGGTTCGCCCGGTACGTGCCACACCTCCAGCCGCAGCGGCCGCCGCGCCGCGTACTGCGCGGGCCGGATGCGCTGCCCGAGCGCCCGCGTGAGGCGCCCCTCCACCAGCAGTCGGTCGTCGTGCACGGCGGCTCCTCACGCTCGTACGGCCCGCGGACCGGCGCCGGCCCGCGGACCGGTCCGCTCCGGGCGGTCGCGGAACGTGTACCCGCCCCGGCCCGTCGGGGCCCGTTCCGCGGGGGTGTCGCAGACCGCCCCGCCCGGCCCGCGGTGCCGGCCGCCCGGCCGTGGACGGCAAGCGGAAGCATGGCGGCGGGCCCGATGGGAATGCTGACCGTGAGGCTGTTCGAGGCAGGGCGCCGGTGGTTCGTTGGGGGCGGGGGAGAGCATGCGTCAGCCTGTGCGACGCGAGGACCGGAACAGACGGCAGCGAGCGGACGGGGGGAACGAGCGCGGGGCGGTCGCGGTGCGGGCACCCGGCGTGCTGGAACGGAAGGTGCGACAGGCCGATCTCCAGGCCGTCGGCGAGCTCCGCAGGGAGCTGCGGGAGTTACTCGGCCGCTGGGCGCCGCCGGACGGCGGGGCACCGGCGGATCCGGAGGTGGCGGCGCTGCTGACCAGCGAGTTGGTGACCAATGCCCTGCTGCACACCGAGGGCGGGGCGGTGGTGACGGCGCGGGTCACCGACCGGTTGCGGGTGGAGGTGCGGGACTTCGCCGCACGATGTCCCGAGCCGCGTGCGCCGTCGGTCGACGGGACGTCGGGGCGGGGGTTGACGCTGGTCCGGGCCCTGGCGGACGCGTGGGGCATCCGGTCCGAGGGGGTCGGCAAGTGCGTGTGGTTCGAGTTGGGCGGCGGACCGGCCTGACGCGAAGCCGGGGGTGTGGGTCGGCGCGGTCCGCCACCGGTCAGCCGAATTGCCGTTCGATCTCGGCGAGTTTCTCCTCCAGGGAGTCCAGCCGGGGGGTCGTCTGGGTGTCGTCCTCGGCGGCGAGGTCGACGGAGCCCTGACGGCCGGGCGCGGCCCCTTCGGGCTCGGCGCCGGTCACGGCCTTGAGGGCCGGCCGGGGCCGCTTGGTCGGGTCGCCGTGGTGCCGGGGCGCCGGGTCGGCCGGTCCGGGGGCGTCCGGACCGGCGGGCGGGGCCGCCTCCGCGGCGGGTGCCGCGGGTACCGCCGGTGTGCCCATCGTGACGGCGATCTGATGTCCGCGGCTCTTGCCCCAGGAGCGGTGCTGCCGGTTGAGGGCCTTGATGCGGGCCCGGTCGAGCTTGCCCTGCTCCCGCCTGCGGAGCCGGCTCTGGGCCTTCTCCCGCTTGTCCTCGCGGACCTCCTCGACCGCCTCGTCCAACGTGCGGACGCCTTCCAGCAGCATCAGCGACCAGGCCGCGAAGGTCTCGCGGGGCGCCCGCAGCCACCGAACGATCCGGATCTGCGGCAGCGGGCGGGGTACCAGGCCCTGTTCGCGCAGCGCCGCCCGGCGGGTCTGCTTCAGCGCCCGGTCGAAGAGGACCGCCGCCGACAGCGACATCCCGGCGAAGAACTGGGGCGCGCCGGCGTGGTCCAGGCCGCGCGGGGCGTGCACCCAGTTGAACCACGCGGCGGCGCCGGCGAACGTCCACACCAGCATCCGGGAGCCGAGCGCCGCGTCGCCGTGACTGGCCTCGCGCACCGCCAGGACGGAGCAGAACATCGCCGCGCCGTCGAGCCCGAACGGCACCAGGTACTCCCAGCCCCCGGTGAGGCCGAGGTTCTGCACGCCGAAGCCGACCAGGCCGTGGAAGGAGAGCGCCGCGGCGACCGCGGCACAGCAGAACAGCAGCACGTAGGAGGCCGAGGCGAAGACGGTCTCCTTGCGGCGGCGGCGCTCCTCGGTGCGTTCCCAGGAGTCGTCGGCGCCGGCCCGCCGGTCCGTGCGGCGGCCGCGCCGCACGAGGGCGGCGGTGGTCATGGCCCCGGCGAGCAGCAGAAACGCCGGAATCAGCCAGTTCAGCGATATGTCGGTCATTCTCATTCCGGGATCCCTTGCTCAGTTGCGGCACTTTCGCGGATTCGCGAGTGCGCGCGCCATCCTGGCGGAACCGGCCCTGGCCGCAGGGGGTTTCGGAGCAAGAGAACGCCAAGGGGTACCGGGGTGGGCAGTTGCATGACCCGGGGTTCGAACTGCCTTGCTGTGCGGGGTGGTTGTGTACGAGGCGCGGTCGCCCGTGTGGGTGGCGGACGGGTCAGGAGGTTGCGGTGAGGCGGCTGATGCGCTCCGTATCGCAGGTGCGCGGGCAGGTGACGCAGGTGTCCTCGGGGCGCAGGGTGTAGTACATGCAGCAGCTGGCCCGGTCCCGGGTGGGCAGGGCGGCGCCGTCCGGCCCGGTCAGCTCGCGGAACCCGGCGCCGGCCGCGTACGGCGCGGTGGCGCCCGGCAGCAGTCGCGTCAGCTCGGTCACCGCCCGCCGCTCCTCGCCGAGCAGGTGCCCGATGTACCAGAGCCCCTCGACGATCTCGTCGGACGCCATGCCCCACAGCGCCCGCGGACCGCGCCGCATACGGGTGCGGAAGCCGTCCAGGACGGGCCGCAGGTGGTCGGCGACCGCGGTGCGGACCTCGGCGCGCAGGGCCTCTTCGTCCGGCACCACCCGGGCGCCGGGCAGGGCGGCTGCCGGATCGTCCGGGAGGCATCCGAAAGAGTTCGCGCGTACCGCCATCCGGCCCAGCTCGCGGTGGAAGCGGACGTCCCCCGCGGACAGGTGCGGCACCCGGCGGTGCAGGAACCACGGGACGGTGATCAGCAGGCAGGCCGGCCAGGCGTAGCGGTGCAGCGCGAAGCTCGCGACCACGTCGGGGCGGGCGGTCTGCCCGTAGTCCCGGGCGATCCGGGCCGCCTCGTCGGCGAGGAAGGCGTCCAGTGCCGGCCCGGCGGCGGCCAGCGCGGCCGCGTCCAACCAGCCGTCGCCGTCGGGCGGTGTGGGGTCCCAGAGCGTCACCCGCAGGTCCGGGAACACCTCGGCGAGCCGGGCGTAGGCGTCCCCGGCGGGGTGGGGGGCGGCGGGGGCGGCGGGCGCGGCAGCAACGGCAGGGGGCATGCGGGAGACCACCGAATCGCGATCGTTAGCAGGTAAGCCTTACCTTATCCGACATCCCTACCCGTGCCGGCGGAGGTGTGAACCGACGCTGCGGACGCTTATGGTGCTGGCAGCCGTCAGCAGGAGGAAGCGTCATGGAGCAGGGCACAGCGGAGCCGCAGCCGGAGACCCGGATGTGGCTGCCCGCGCAGGCCGCCTCCGCCGAGCCGTACGGCGCCCGGGACCACGACGGCGTCCCGGCGGCGGCCGCGCCCTGCGCCCGGCCGCCCCGACCACGGCCGCGCCGGCACTCGGTGCGCGGCCAGGTCCTGGACGCCCTGCGCCGGGCGCTGACCGCCGGGGAACTGCTCCCCGGCGAGGTCTACTCCGCACCGGTCCTCGCCGAGCGGTACGGCGTCTCCGCGACCCCGGTCCGTGAGGCCATGCAGCAGCTCGCGGGGGAGGGCGCCGTCGAGGTCGCGCCCAACCGCGGCTTCCGGGTCTGCGAGCGCAGCTCCCGCGACCTCGCCGAGCTCTCCGAGGTCCGCACCATGCTGGAGCTGCCCGCGCTCCTCCGGCTCGCCCGGGCGGTGCCCGCGGAGCGCTGGGAGGAACTGCGCCCGCTGGCCGAGGACGGCGTGGCGGCCGCCGCCCGGGGCGACCGGGCCGGCTACGCCGAGGCCGACCACGCCTTCCACCAGGCGCTGATCGCGCTCACCGGGAACCGACGGCTCACCCAGGTCACCGGTGATCTGCTGCGCCGCGCACAGTGGTCGGCGGGCGGCGGCGGACGGCCCCGCACGGCCGATCTGCTGGCCGACGCCTCCGAGCACACCGCCCTGCTCGACGCGCTGATCGCCCAGGAGTACGCGGTCGTCGAACGGATCGCCCGCACGCACCTGTCGGCGGCCCGGCACCGGCACTGAGACGGCGCGGCACCGGCACTGAGGCGGTGCGGCGGCCGTCGGGGGAGCGGCCGGGCGGGGTCAGAAGACGGGCAGCAGCTCCGCCAGCGGCAGCGCCGCGACGTCGGCGGCGGGCCGGGAGACGTACAGCTCGGCGTGGTAGAAGCCGTCGGCCTCTTTGCCGCCGACGGTCAGTCCGCGGGCCGCCAGTGCCTCGAAGGCCGCCCGCCGCTCGGCGTCGTCGGCGAACCGCCGCTGCCGGAACGACCGCGTGGTGAGCCGCTCGGTCACCAGCCCGGCCCGGGCCAGCAGCGCGGAGACCGGCCGGTACGACACGGTGCGCAGCACGAACGCGGCGACCCAGGGCGGCGCGGTGACGCAGTCGAAGAGCCGGGCGAAGGTGCGTGCGGTGATGTAGCCGACGCCGCCGGTGACGGTGATCAGGTCGGTGCCCGCCAGTGCCCGGCACAGCTCCGGGCTGGCGGCGTCGGCCTCCAGGTTCTCCGCGAAGCCCTGGTCGAGGAGTTCGGCCGCCACCGCGTAGCCGACCGCGTGCTCCGCCGCGTCGATACCGGTCACCCGGGCCGCTCCGGGCCGGCGGCGGGCCGCGTAGAAGGCCCGGTCCGCGTGGGCCAGGCGGTCGCCCTCGGGGGCGTCCGGCCCGCTTCCGGTGTAGCGGCGGTAGAGGTCGTCGAGGGTCACGTCGTGGTTGAGCAGCGCCGCATTGACCCCGTACGAGCAGCAGAGGTCGACGACGCGGAGCGGTGGGCGGTCGCCGCGGTGGCGCTGGAGGGTGTCGGCCAGCGCGCGGAACACCGCCTGGCCGTGGTGCGGGATCTGGTACTCCAGGGGTTGCAGCGTGCTGAAGTACCGGCGCGGATCAGGGCAGTTGTAGATCGCCTCGAAATGCGCCTTGCCCCAGTCGGTTCCGGTGCTGGTGTGGGTCACTCCTGCCACGGTGGGCCTCCTGAAGGCTCTGCCATTGGGAGCTGGTCGCGGACCAGCATCCAGGCCGCGCCGCCGGGCCGCAGTGCGACTTGTGGCCATTCTCGGGGCAGGTGGGGTGAGGCGCTACCGACCGGTCGGCGGACGGCCGCCCGGGGCAGCCACCGCGGCCCGGCCGATCCGCTGTCGGCAGGGCCCGGATCCGGCCATTCGGCCGGGGGGACGGCATGGCCGAGGTCGGGGGGTTGACGGCCGGCCCGCCGACCGGGGCCCGGCCCCGGGCGCCGGACGGACCTTAGGGGCCGCCCGGTGGATCAAGGTCGGACAGGCCGGCCCTAGCCCGCCGTCGCCTCCGCCCCCGCTGTCTCCTCCGGCAGGGGCGGCGGGAGCTGGCCCGCGAGCCAGGTGGGGACGCCGCCCATGAGGCGGAACAGCCGGGCGGCCTCCGTGCGCAGGCGGACCGCCTCGTCCTCCGGGGCGGCGTCTGCCAGGGCCGCCAGCGCCGGGGCGGTACCGACCAGGAAACCCAGCTCCTCGCGGATCCGCAGGGACTCCGTGAAACCGTGCCTGGCCTCCGCCAACTCCCCGTCGCGCAGCGCCAGTCCGGCCAGGTGGCGCCAGGTGAAGGAGAGCAGCAGGGCGTCGCCGTGGGCGGTGGCGCCGGCGTGCGCGCGGCGGTAGGCGGCGCGGGCGGCGTCCGGGCTGTCGGCGACGTGCTCGGCCATCAGGCCGCGCCGGAAGTCCAGCAGCGGGCGGCCGGCGGTGCCGGGGGCGAGCAGCGCGGCGGCCCGGCCCAGCGCCGAACGTGCCTCGTCGGCCCGGTCGCGGACGCCCAACACCGTTGAGGTGTAAGCAAGTTGGCCGCGTTCGCAGGCGGCGCCGCCGCGTTCGTCGTCGTCGCCGGCGAGCGCCTCCGCGGTGCGCAGCGCGTCCTCGGCCTCGGCCCAGCCGGCGGCGGTGAACATGCAGCGCTCGACCAGCAGTGCGGCGCGGCGCAGGGCGGCGGACGCCTGCCGGGTCGCGTGTGGCTCCAGGAGGGCGGCCGCGTCGAGCCAGCAGCCGCGGGAGCGCAGCCGCCACACGGCGCGGTCGAGGGGGTCGTCCCCTGCGGGGCCGGCTGCCATCGGTGCGGATCCCGGCCGTGGTGCCGGGACCGGTAGCTGATCCGCGGACCTCATGGAATCCGCGGGTTCCGCGGATCCGGACATGGCGGTATCCGCCACAGTGCCCTCCCCGAGCGCGCCGTTGAGACGGGAATGCAGGATGCTGTGGGCGCATCTCAGCATGAATCCCGTCGCCGGGCCAAGGGGATGGGTGAAAGTTTTCACAATCGCGCGGGGCGGTCCAGGTGGCCGGTATGCGGTGGTTCGGCCGTGGTGCGGGGCGGTCCGATCGCCCGGTGCGGCAACGCCGTTGACGTGACGCCCCTCGAACGGGGTACCCCGGACGGCGTACGGCCGGTGTGCGGCCGGCGGTGGTCGCGCACCGCGCGGGCCCGGTACGGAATCCGCACCGGGCCCGGCCTTAAGTCGACCTGATGGGTCGTCAGGTCATGGTCCGCTCATCGTCAGCTCATCCGCAGTGCGAGGAAGAAGTCCAGCTTGTCCTCCAGGCGCGAGAGGTCGCGGCCGGTCAGCTGCTCGATCCGGCCCACTCGGTAGCGGAGGGTGTTGACGTGCAGGTGCAGGCGGGTCGCGCAGCGCGTCCAGGAGCCGTCGCAGTCGAGGAACGCCTCCAGGGTGGGGATCAGCTCGGCGCGGTGGCGGCGGTCGTAGTCCCGCAGCGGGTCCAGGAGCCGGGCGGTGAAGGCCCGGCGGACGTCGTCGGGGACGAACGGCAGCAGCAGGACGTGCGAGGCCAGCTCCTCGTGGCCGGCGGCGCAGACCCGGCCGGGGCGGGCGGCCGCGACCCGGCGGGCGTGCCGGGCCTCCTCCAGGGCGCCGCGCAGCCCCTCGGCCGAGTGCACCGAGGCGCTGACGCCGACGGTCAGCCGGCCGTCGTCGGCCAGCCCGCGGCCGAGCGGTTCCTGGACGATGCGCAGCAGCTGTTCGGCGTGCAGGCCGTCCGTCGTGGCGGTGTCGGCGGAGTCCTCAAGGACGGCGGGCAGCGGCACCAGCGCCACCGCCTCGTCGCCGGTGTGCGCCACCGCGATCCGGTCCGACGGCTCGGGGCCGAACGTGCCGGGGTCGACCAGCACCTCTTCCAGCAGGCTCTGCGCCACCGGGCCGCCGGGCACGTCGCTGCCCTCCCACTCGACCCGGGCCACCACGATCTGCCAGTGCGGGGCGGCGCCCAGACCGGGCAGCAGGACCGGCGCGGCCACCCGCAGCCGGGCGGCGATCTCGGCCGGCGGCGCACCCGTCTGGACCAGCTCCAGGACCTCCTGGGCGAGCCGGCGGCGGACCGTACGGGCGGCGTCCCGGCGGTCCCGTTCGACGGCGATCAGCTGGGTGACGCCGTGCAGCAGGTCAAGCCGCTCCTCGGACCAGTCGCCGGCGTCCGCCTCGACCGCCAGCAGCCAGTCGCTGAGCAGCGTCTGCCGCAGGTCACGGCTCTCGTAGCGGATCGAGAAGAGCGAGTAGGTGGCGCCGCCGAGGGCGATCCGGTGCGGGCCACGGCGGCCGCTGCGGGCGGCTGCCAGGTGCTCGCCGGCCAGCCGGGCGCCCAGCTCCGGGGGCAGCTCCGGCCCGGCGCCGGCCAGGCTGGAGCCGGCGATCTGCCGGCCGGTGGGGGAGAGCACCCAGGCCCGTAGGTCCAGGTCGGAGCCGAGCAGGTCCAGGACCACTTCGGGGCCGCCGCCGGCCGGTCCGGAGGTCATCATCCGCCGGTGCCGGTCCACCACGGCGGCCAGGTCGCCGGCCCGTTCGCTGGAGACCTGCCGGACCACGTGCTCGGTGATCGAGGCGAACGAGACCGTCTCGTCGACCGAGAACAGTGGTAGCCGGTGCCGGGAGCAGGCCAGGACGAGGTCGTCGGGGATGGCGCCCAGCTCGGCCTCGCCGGCCGCGAGCCCGGCGACGCCGGCGGCGGCCAGGATGCGGACGAACCGTTCGGAGTCCTCCGCTTCCCGGCGCCAGGCCAGGCCGGTGAGGACCAGTTCCCCGCCGGTGAGGTATCGGCTGGGGTCCCGCAGGTCGGTGGTCATCACGCCACGGACGGTACGGTCCAGCTCCTCCTCGCCCCCGAGGAGCTTCAGGCCCAGAGAGTGTGTGTCCAGGAGTGCGCGGAGCCGCATGACCTCGCCCGCCGTTCTGTGCTGTCTCGTGTTGCCGGTGGAATACCGCGAGGTTTTGATCCCTCGTCTTTCGTTCGAATCTACAAGACGCACACCGTGGCCAGCCAACCGCTTCATGGTTTCGGTGACTGCACCGGGCGGGCCCACAGCGCGTTCACTAAGCCCAACCGCGTTAACAAGACATGAACGGCGCCATGGCGACGAGGGCCCGAGGTCCCGACCATGAGCAGCGAACGACCCGATTTCGTAGAAGTAGAAGAGGCCAACCATGGACTTCCTTCGCCCCGCCAGCTGGGAGGAGGCGCTCGCCGCCAAGGCAGAGCACCCTACCGCTGTGCCCATCGCGGGCGGTACGGACGTGATGGTCGAGATCAACTTCGACCACCGCCGCCCGGAGTACCTGCTCGACCTGAACCGTATCGGTGACCTGGGCGAGTGGGAGGTCGGGGAGAAGACCGTACGCCTGGGCGCCTCCGTCCCGTACACCAAGATCATGGAGAACCTGCGGGTCGAGCTGCCGGGCCTGGCCCTGGCCTCGCACACCGTCGCCTCCCCGCAGATCCGCAACCGCGGCGGCGTCGGCGGCAACCTCGGCTGCGCCTCGCCGGCCGGTGACGCCCACCCCGCCCTGCTCGCCTCCGGCTGCGAGGTCGAGGTCGAGTCCGCCGAGCGCGGCGTCCGCATGATCCCGATCGACGAGTTCTACCTCGGCGTCAAGCGCAACGCGCTCCAGGCCGACGAGCTGATCCGCGCGGTGCACCTGCCCAAGGCCGACGGCCCGCAGCAGTTCTCCAAGGTCGGCACCCGCAACGCGATGGTCATCGCGGTGTGCGCCTTCGGTATCGCGCTGCACCCCGAGACCCGAACGGTCCGCACCGGCATCGGTTCGGCCGCACCCACCCCCGTTCGGGCTAAGGAGGCCGAGCAGTTCCTCGCCGCGGCGCTGGACGAGGGCGGCTTCTGGGAGTCGGGCAACATCATCCCGCCGTCCGTCGCCAAGCAGTTCGCGCAGCTTGCCTCCGGGGCCTGCAACCCGATCGACGACGTGCGCGGCAGCGCCAAGTACCGCCGGCACGCCGTAGGCATCATGGCGCGCCGCACCCTCGGCTGGACCTGGGAGTCCTACCGCGGTAACCCCCATGGCACAAAGGGAGGCGCACAGTGCGCGTGAACTTCACCGTCAACGGCCGCAAGCAAGAGGCCGACGACGTCTGGGAAGGCGAGAGCCTGCTGTACGTCCTTCGCGAGCGGATGGGCCTGCCGGGCTCCAAGAACGCCTGCGAGCAGGGCGAATGCGGCTCCTGCACGGTCCGCCTGGACGGGGTGCCGGTGTGCTCCTGCCTGGTCGCGGCCGGTCAGGTCGAGGGCCGCGAGGTGGTGACCGTCGAGGGCCTGGCCGACTTCGCCAAGCAGCGCGCCGAGGGCTGCGCCAGCGGCGCCTGCGGCACCACCCTGGACGCCGCCAAGCAGTGGCAGTCCAAGCCGGCCGACTCGCAGACCGGCGAGAACAGCGAACTCGCCCCGATCCAGCAGGCGTTCATCGACGCCGGCGCGGTCCAGTGCGGATTCTGCACCCCGGGCCTGCTGGTCGCCGCCGACGAGCTGCTGGAGCGCAACGCCTCCCCGTCGGACGCCGACATCCGCGAGGCACTGTCGGGCAACCTGTGCCGCTGCACGGGCTACGAGAAGATCCTCGACGCGGTCCGGCTGGCAGCCGCCCGCGGCGAGAACCAGACCGCGGGACAGGGGGCCTGATCATGGCTGGTGCCACCCGTACACCCACCAACCTCACCCAGGGCGGCAAGACCGACGCCGGTATCGGCGCCTCCACGCTCCGCCCGGACGGCACCCTCAAGGTGACCGGCGAGTTCGCCTACTCCTCGGACATGTGGCACGAGGACATGCTGTGGGGCTTCACGCTCCGCTCCACCGAGGCGCACGCCGAGATCGTCTCCATCGACACCTCCGAGGCGCTGGCGACCTCCGGCGTCTACGCCGTCCTCACCTACGACGACCTGCCCACCGACGTCAAGAACTACGGCCTGGAGATCCAGGACACGCCGGTTCTGGCGCACGGCAAGGTGCGGCACCACGGCGAGCCGGTGGCGATCGTCGCCGCCGACCACCCGGAGACCGCGCGCCGCGCCGCAGCCAAGATCAAGATCGACTACAAGCTGCTGCCGGTCGTCACCGACGAGGCCAGCGCGCTCGCGCCGGACGCGCCGCTGATCCACGAGGGCCGCGACGACCACCACATCGGCCACGTCCCGCACCCCAACATCGTCCACCGGCAGCCGATCATCCGCGGCAACGCCGACGAGGCCGCCAAGAAGGCCGACGTCATCGTCTCCGGCGAGTACGTCTTCGGCATGCAGGACCAGGCGTTCCTCGGCCCGGAGTCCGGTCTCGCGGTGCCCGGCGAGGACGGCGGCCTGGACCTCTACGTCGCCACCCAGTGGCTGCACTCCGACCTCAAGCAGATCGCCCCGGTCCTCGGCCTGCCCGAGGAGAAGGTCCGGATGACGCTCTCCGGCGTCGGCGGTGCCTTCGGCGGCCGCGAGGACATCTCGATGCAGATCCACGCCTGCTTGCTGGCCCTGCGCACCGGCAAGCCGGTCAAGATCGTCTACAACCGGTTCGAGTCCTTCTTCGGGCACGTCCACCGGCACCCGGCGAAGCTCTGGTACGAGCACGGCGCCACCAAGGACGGCAAGATCACGCACGCCAAGTGCCGGATCGTCCTGGACGGCGGCGCCTACGCCTCGGCCTCCCCGGCCGTCGTCGGCAACGCCTCGTCCCTCTCGATGGGCCCGTACGTGATCGACGACGTCGAGATCGAGGCCATCGCGCTCTACTCCAACAACCCGCCGTGCGGCGCGATGCGCGGCTTCGGCGCGGTCCAGGCGTGTTTCGCCTACGAGGCGCAGATGGACAAGCTGGCCGACAAGCTCGGGATGGACCGGGTCGAGTTCCGGCAGCTCAACGCCATGGAGCAGGGCACCATCATGCCGACCGGCCAGCCGGTCGACTCCCCGGCCCCGGTCGCCGAACTGCTCCGCCGGATCAAGGCGATGCCGCTGCCGCCCGAGCAGCAGTGGCTGGCGGCCGGCGAGGGCGCCGACGTCCGGGCGCTGCCCGGCGGCCTGTCCAACACCACCCACGGTGAGGGCGTGGTCCGCGGCATCGGCTACGCCGTCGGCATCAAGAACGTCGGCTTCTCCGAGGGCTTCGACGACTACTCCACCGCCCGGGTGCGCCTGGAGGTCATCGCCGGCCAAGCGGTGGCCACCGTGCACACCGCGATGGCGGAGGTCGGCCAGGGCGGCGTCACCGTCCACGCCCAGATCGCCCGCACCGAGCTGGGCGTCGAGCAGGTCACCATCCACCCCGCCGACACCCAGGTCGGCTCCGCCGGCTCCACCTCCGCCTCCCGGCAGACGTACATGACCGGCGGCGCGGTGAAGAACACCTGCGAGGCGGTGCGCGAGAAGGCCCTGGAGCTGGGCCGCCGCAAGTTCGGCACGTACCACCCCGCGTGGGCCACCGCCGAACTCCTGCTGGAGGGCGGCAAGGTCGTCACCGACGGCGGCGAGGTCCTGGCCGATCTCGTCGACGTCCTGGAGAGCGAGTCGATCGACCTGGAGCTGGAGTTCCGGCACCGGCCCACCGAGGCGTTCGACCTCACCACCGGCCAGGGCTTCGGCCACGTCCAGTACTCCTTCGCCGCGCACCGTGCGGTCGTCGAGGTGGACACCGAGCTGGGCCTGGTCAAGGTCATCGAACTGGCCTGCGCCCAGGACGTCGGCAAGGCGCTCAACCCGCTCTCCGTCGTCGGCCAGATCCAGGGTGGCACCACCCAGGGCCTGGGCGTGGCGGTGATGGAGGAGATCATCGTCGACCCCAAGACCGCGAAGGTGCGCAACCCGTCCTTCACGGACTACCTGATCCCCACGATCCTCGACACCCCGACCATCCCGGTCGATGTGCTCGAACTCGCCGACGAGCACGCCCCCTACGGGCTGCGCGGCATCGGCGAGGCCCCCACCCTGTCGTCAACTCCGGCCGTCCTCGCGGCGATCCGGAACGCGACCGGGTTGGAGCTCAACAAGACTCCGGTACGCCCTGAGCACCTGACAGGTACGTAACGGAGAACCGCCTGGGGGCCGCCTCCCCAGGCCCCCAAATCCTCCGGGCGGTGCGCACCAAGGGGTGTCCTGTCCGTCCTCCTCAGCGCATCGCCCGGAGTTCTCCCCGCACCACGCAGTAGCTGACCTGCTCCAGCAAGGGGCCGGCAGCACCCCGTTCGTCTCGGGCCGTCCCCCGGGTCGTGCAGCCGAAGTTCCATCCCAAATCTCGCCCCCGAGCGAGTGCCCCTGTGAACCTTGGGAGTAAGGCACCATGACCCAGCAGTCCACTGAGCCGACGACGACGACGGCGGAAGACGCGGGCGACGGCTCGCGTCAGCCCGCCGGCCGGTCCTGGCTCGACCGGTACTTCCACATTTCCGACAGAGGGTCGTCCATCGCGCGGGAAATGCGCGGCGGCATCACCACCTTCATGGCCATGTGTTACATCCTGCTGCTCAACCCGGTGATTCTGGGTTCGGTACAGGACATCCACAAGAACACCCTCGCGCACGCCGGCCTGGTCACCGCCACCGCGCTCGGCGCCGCGATATGCACCCTGCTGATGGGCTTCATCGGCAAGGTCCCGCTGGCGCTCGCCGCGGGCCTGAACGTCTCCGCGGCCCTGACCACCCAGGTCGTCCCCAACATGACCTGGCCGCAGGCCATGGGCATGTGCGTGATGTACGGCGTGGTCATCTGCCTGCTGGTCGTCACCGGCCTGCGGGAGATGGTCATGAACGCCATCCCGCTCGCCCTCAAGCACGCGATCACCATGGGCATCGGCATGTTCGTCGCCCTGATCGGCCTGGTGAAGGCCGGGTTCGTCGGCAAGGGCATCGGCACGCCGGTCACCCTCGGCGCCACCGGCAACCTCTCCGGCTGGCCGGTGCTGTTCTTCTGCCTCACCCTGCTGCTCATCTTCATGCTGCAGGCCCGCAAGGTCCCCGGCGCCATCCTCATCGGCATCGTCGTCGGCTCGGTGTTCTCCATCGCCGCCACCAAGCTCGGCGGCCTGACCGCCAAGGACTGGGGCGGCACGCCTCCGGCGCTGAACGGCAGCGCGGTGTCGATGCCGGACTTCGGGCTCTTCGGCCATGTCCAGTTCGGTGGCTGGGGCTCCATCGGCGCCCTCAGCGTCGGCATGATCGTCTTCACCCTGGTGCTGGCCGGTTTCTTCGACGCCATGGCCACCATCATCGGCGTCGGCACGGAGGCCAAGCTGGCCGACGACAAGGGCCGGATGCCGGGTCTGTCCAAGGCGCTGTTCGTGGACGGCGCCGGCGGAGCCATCGGTGGTCTCACCGGCAGCTCCGGCCAGACCGTGTTCATCGAGTCGGCCAGCGGCGTCGGCGAGGGTGCCCGTACGGGACTGTCGTCCGTCGTCACCGGTCTGCTCTTCGCGGCCTGCCTGTTCTTCACCCCGGTCACCCAGCTCGTGCCGGCCCAGGTGGCCGCTGCCGCACTGGTCGTCATCGGTTCGATGATGATGAGTGTGGCCGGCCATGTGGACTGGAGCGATCGGGCGACCTCGATCCCGGTGTTCCTCACCGTGGCTCTGATGCCGTTCACGTACCAGATCACCACCGGCGTCGGTGCCGGCGTCATCGCCTACACCGCCATCAAGGCGGCCCAGGGCAAGTGGCGCGAGATCGGTGCCTTCATGTGGGTGCTGACCGGCATCTTCCTGGTCTACTTCTCGCTCCATCCGATCGAGCAGTGGCTGGGCGTCAAGTAACGCCCGCCTCCCCCCACTCTCGGCTTTACTCGGAGTGGGGGGACCCCCATCCGTCCGTAAGGAGACCGACATGCTGGACATCGCCGAAGAGCTGAACCGGTGGGTGGAGCAGGGACGCACGTTCGCGGTGGCCACCGTCGTGGCCACCAACGGCAGCGCACCCCGCCAGCCCGGCGCCGCGCTCGCCGTCGACAGTGACGGTACGGCGATCGGTTCGGTCTCCGGAGGATGTGTGGAGGGGGCGGTCTACGAGTTGTGCCAGGAGGCCCTGGAGACCGGCCAGCCGGTCCTGGAGCGCTTCGGGTACAGCGATGAGGATGCCTTCGCGGTGGGTCTGACCTGCGGCGGAATCATCGACATCTTCATCGCTCCGGTACGGGCGAGCTCCCCCGGCGCCGCCGCCGGCGGCCCCGCGGGGGACGTGGTGGACAGCAACGCCGCAACGCTCGCCGCCGCGTTGACCGCCGCCTCCTCGGGGGAGGCGGCGGCGGTCGCGCGGATCATCGAAGGGCCGGCCGACCTGCTCGGCCGCGCCCTCCTGGTGCGCCCCGACGGCAGCCACACCGGCAGCCTCGGCGGCCACCCGGCCCTGGACCGCACCGCGGTCGAGGAGACCTGCGCCCTGCTGGACGCCGGACGGACCACCACGTTGGAGATCGGCGCGGACGGTTCGCAGTGCGGTCAGCCGGTCGTCCTCCTCGTCGAATCCTCCGTCCCCGCACCCCGGATGATCGTCTTCGGTGCCATCGACTTCGCGTCCGCGCTGGTCCGGGTCGGCAAGTTCCTCAACTACCACGTCACCGTCTGCGACGCCCGCCCCGTCTTCGCGACCCGGACCCGCTTCCCGGACGCGGACGAGATCGTCATCGACTGGCCGCACCGCTACCTCGACTCCCAGCAGCTCGACTCCCGTACGGTGCTCTGCGTCCTCACCCACGACGCCAAGTTCGACGTCCCCCTGCTGGAGCGGGCGCTCAGGCTCCCGGTCGCCTACGTCGGCGCGATGGGCTCCCGCCGCACCCACCTCGACCGCCAGCAGCGGCTGCGCGACATCGGACTCACCGAGATCGAGCTGAACCGGCTGCGCTCGCCCATAGGGCTGGACCTGGGCGCCCGGACGCCCGAGGAGACCGCGCTCTCCATCGCCGCCGAGATCGTCGCCAACCGCCGCGGCGGCACCGGCGCCCCGCTGACCGGCGCCCACACCCCCATCCACCACGAGTCGCCCCGATCGGTTGGACGGATCGGGGAAGTGGCCTGACGGTCCGTCAAGGTCGGTGTACGCGACGCCTGTTGGTGCGCGGGACACCGCCCCCGAGCCGTAACGGGACCGACAAGACCTACGGGGTCGACGGGGCCCACAAGACCGACGGGGTCGACGGGGCCTACGAGACCCAAGACGGTCATCTGGATCTACTGGATTTACCAGACCTACGGGACCGGCGTACCTGACGCCGCCGGACCCGAGGGAGGGCGGACCTGTGGTTCGCCACGGCACGGGCGCGGTGCAGTGTGGGGGCCGCGCCCGTGCCGGTTCGCGTCCGGCCGCCCGCCGGGGCCGTCCGGACGGTCCGGCGGCGCGGCGGGACGATGCCGCGCCAGTCCGACCGCCCCCACCAGCAGCGCCAGCGCCGCCAACCCGGCCGGGACGGTCAGCCCCGCGTGATAGCCGGCGAGCACGGCGCCGGGCGTGCCGCCGGCCCCGGTCGCCGCGACCGTCACCGCGGTCACCGCCGACAGCCCGAACGCCGCACCGAACTGGAACGAGGTGTACAACAGGCCACCGGCCAGGCCCTGTTCGGCGGCCGCGACACCGTCCGTCGCGACGATCGTCAGCGGCCCGTAGACCAGCGCGAAGGCGACGCCGATCAGCAGCATGCTGGGGAACATCGCCAGGTACGGCCAGTCCGCCCGCACCGGCAGGAACAGCGCATAGCCCACCCCGGCGCACAGCAGGCCCGTGACGATCACCCGGGCGTGCCCGAACCGCCGCACCAGCCGCGGGGTGAGCACCGGTGCCAGCACCGCGTCGGCGCCCATCGCCAGCATCGCGTAACTGGTCCGCTCGGCCGACCAGCCGCGCAGCTCCTGGAAGTAGAGCACCGCGACGAACTGGAAGCCGAAGAACCCCGCGGTGAACAGCAGCCCCATCCCGTTCGCCCGGACCAGCGGCCAGGAGCGCAGGATGCCCAGCCGCACCAGCGGTGCCGCGGACCGCCGCTCGATCACCACGAAGGCCGTCAGCAGCGCCACCCCCGCGGCGAGCACCGCCGCGGTGCGCAACACCGGTGCGTGCGCGGCCTGTTCGACGCCGAGGACGAGCAGCAGCACCGCACCGGTCACGGTGAGCGCGCCGGCCACGTCGACCGGCGGCCGGGCGCCGTCGCGCACGGCGTCCCGCGGCACCAGGCGGAGCCCGCCGATCAGCACCAGCAGCGCCGGCACCATCGGCGCGAAGAAGACCCAGCGCCAGTCGACGGCGGTCAGCAGCCCGCCCGCGATGAGTCCGGCCGAGAATCCGCCGCCGGCGGTCCCGGAGTAGATCAGCAGGGCCCGGTCGCGGCGCGGCCCGGCCGGGAATCCGGTGGTGATGATGGACAGCCCGGCGGGGGCCATGAACGCCGCGCACACCCCGGTCACGAAGCGCGCCCCGATCAGCGTCCAGCCCTCGGTCGCCAGCCCGCCGAGCCCCGAGAAGACCGTGAACACCGCGAGCGGCACCAGGAACATCCGGCGCCGCCCGAACAGGTCCGCGGCCCGCCCGCCGAGCAGCATGAACCCGCCGTAACCCAGCACGTACGCGCTCATCACCCACGTCAACTCGCCGGTGGACAGCCCCAGTTCGGCTCGGATCGGGGGCAGGGCGACATTCAGCATGCCGATGTCGATGCCCTCCAGGAAGATCGCCCCGCAGAGGACGAGCAGCAGCGCCCGGGACGCTGCCGGGGACCGGGACATAGCGGTGCTCCTCACATGACCATGACGCGTGCCGTGCCGGTTACCTCTTGTTACTGACCGCATCGTGCGGCACCGTGGGGGATCATGGAAGAAGGCACTGTGAAGTCACCCGGTTACTCCGGAGGAACCATGGGCGGGAAACCGGCCACCGCTCCCGCCGACTGCGCCGGTGCCGGCATCGGTGTAGGTGTCGATGGCGGTGTCGATGGCGGTGTTGATGACGGCGAATGCGACTACGACGCCCGCCAGTGGGACGTCCGCGAGGGCTGCGAGGTCCGCCAGATCCTCGACCGGGTCGCGGACAAGTGGTCGCTCCTGGCCATTGCCCTGCTCGACCGGCGGGTGCTGCGCTTCACCGAACTCCGCCGGGAGATCGACGGCATCAGCCAGCGGATGCTGACCGTCACCCTGCGCCAGTTGGAGCGCGACGGCCTGGTCCGCCGCACCGTCCACCCGGTGGTTCCGCCGCGGGTGGACTACGAACTGACGCCGCTGGGCGCGACCCTGCACGACACCATTCAGTCCCTGGTCACCTGGACCGAGGAACACCAAAACGAAATTGCCGTGGCCCGGTCCGCTTATGACGAACGGATCGCCCGGGAACGACGCGACGCACCTCACACTCCGAATTGACGGAATGGGCCGAAAGAATGACGGGCGACCGGTGAACGTATGGCAGGATGGGGCATCGAGGGCGCCCTTCTGAGAGGTGCCCGGCGATGTCCGCGCGAGCGAGGAGGTGATCGGGATGAGTCCCGAAGGAAGTCCTTGCCGCAGCGCTGCTTTCTGCTGATCGCGCGATCACCTCTGTGCTCCGCGTGATCGCGGCTATTCTCCGCACTGCTGTGCGCACTCACCGGTGATTCCCGGGCGCTTCATGCCGCCCGTCGGACCGGGTCGAACCGTATTTCCTTAACGGCCCTTCCGTGCCGCCTTTTTGCCGGTGCGTTCCTCTTCTCGGTATTTTCCGGTAATTTTCCGTAATTCTCAGCGCCCGCGCGCACCGGCCATTTCGGCCTGCCCGAAAACAATTCCGTCGCCGAACCCGAGATTTCCGTATTCCTGTATTCGCGGTTCGACGGCGGTCGGTCCGGCCTGCCCGCATGCGCGTCAGGAGGCTTCGTCATGACCACGACGACCACACCGACCACACCGCCTACGCCGACCACACCGCCCACCCCCGAGAGCCTCGCTCCTCCGGGCCGGCGCCCCCGCCGGGAGCGCCGGGCCGCTGAGTTGGAGGCCCGCACCCGGCGCATCGCCGGCCGGCTCGCCGAGTTCAGCGCCTGCCCCGCCGAGCAGGTCCTCCATGACCTCCGCGGCACCCCGGCCGGCCTCACCCACCGCGAGGCGGCGGACCGCCGGGAGCGCAACGGTGCCAACGCCATCGCCCAGGAGCGTCCGCCGCGCTGGTACATGCAGCTCGCCAAGGCGTTCTGGAACCCGTTCATCCTGGTGCTCGTCGTCCTGGTCGCCGTGATGTACGGCCAGTGGCTTCAGGTCGCCGACACCGAGCCGTTCGACCCGAAGGTCGCCATCCTCGGCGCGATGGTGCTGATCAGCGCCGGACTGCGGTTCTGGCAGGAGCACCGCTCCGGCGCCGCGGCCGCCGCGCTGCGCGCCCTGGTCACCACGACCACCGCGGTGCAGCGCCGGGCGGGCCGCGGCCGGCTGCCCGCCGCGATCGAGGTCCCCATGGCCGACGTGGTCACCGGCGACCTCGTCAAGCTGGCCGCCGGCGACCTGGTCCCGGCCGATCTGCGGCTGCTCACCGCCAAGGACCTGATGGTCAGTCAGGCCGCGCTGTCCGGCGAGTCGCTGCCGGTCGCGAAGGCCGACGCCCGGCTGGCCACCGACCGCGGCCAGGACTCCACCCGCGACCCGGTCGAGGCCGACAACCTCGTCCTGACGGGCACCTCCGTCACCTCCGGCACCGCCACCGGGGTCGTCGTCGCCACCGGCGCGGACACCTACCTCGGCTCCATGGCCGGTTCGCTGGTCGGCGAGCGCCCGGAGACCAGCTTCGACATCGGCGTCAGGAAGGTCAGCTTCCTGCTGATCCGCTTCATGCTGGTGATGGTCCCGGTGGTGTTCCTCATCAACGGGCTCACCAAGGGCGACTGGGCGGAGGCGTTCACCTTCGCGGTGGCGGTCGCGGTCGGCCTCACCCCCGAGATGCTGCCGATGGTCGTCACCACCAACCTGGCGCGCGGCGCGGTCGCGCTGTCCCGCCGCAAGGTCGTCGTCAAGCACCTCAACGCCATCCAGAACCTCGGCGCCATGGACGTGCTGTGCACCGACAAGACCGGCACCCTCACCGAGGACCGGATCGTCCTGGACCGCTACCTCGACGTGCACGGCCGGTCCGACACCGAGGTCCTCGAACACGCCTACCTCAACAGCCACTTCCAGACCGGGTTGCGCAACCTGATGGACCAGGCCGTCATCGACCGGATGCACGAGGCCGAGGAGGTTGTCGTCGACGCCCGCTTCACGCTGGTCGACGAGATCCCC
Source organism: Streptomyces sp. NPDC058000 (assembly GCF_042886435.1). Lineage (NCBI taxonomy): Bacteria > Bacillati > Actinomycetota > Actinomycetes > Kitasatosporales > Streptomycetaceae > Streptomyces > Streptomyces sp. NPDC058000. The sequence goes on along the minus strand of NZ_JBHVQS010000040.1, from coordinate 15,010 downwards.
TTCGACTTCGCGCGCCGTCGGATGTCGGTCGTGCTGCGCCGCAACGACCTCGACGGCCCCGCCGCCGAACACCTCCTGATCACCAAGGGGGCGGTCGAGGAGGTCCTCGACCGATGCGACCGGGTCGTCCACGCCGGCGACACCGTCGAACTCACCGACGCGCTACGGGACACCGTGCTGCGCACCGCCGAGGACCACAGCCGGCAGGGCCTGCGGGTGCTGGCGGTGGCGACCCGCACCGTGCCCGTCACCGTGCCCGCCACCGTCCCCCACGGCACGGGAGGCGACCCCACCGGCTACACCGTCGCGGACGAGGCCGAGCTCACCCTGATCGGCTTCCTCTCCTTCCTCGACCCGCCGAAGCGGGACGCGGCCGAGGCGCTGCGGGCGCTCGCCGACAACGGCGTCGCGGTCAAGGTCGTCACCGGCGACGGCGAACTGGTCGCCGCCCGGGTCTGCGAGCAGGTCGGCATCGACCCCGGCACTCCCGTGACCGGCGCCGAGATCGACGCCCTCGACGACCTGGAACTGCTCGCCCGGGCCCGTACGGCAACGCTGTTCGCCAAGGTCAACCCGGTCCAGAAGGCCCGGATCGTGCGCGCCCTCCAGGCCGACGGACACACCGTCGGGTTCCTCGGTGACGGCATCAACGACGCCGCCGCGCTGCGCGACGCCGACGTCGGCATCTCCGTCGACACCGCCGTCGACATCGCCAAGGAGTCCGCCGACATCATCCTGCTGGAGAAGGACCTCACCGTCCTCGGCCAGGGCGTCCTGCGCGGCCGGCTGACCTTCGGCAACACCATCAAGTACCTGAAGCTGACCGCCTCGTCGAACTTCGGGAACGTCTTCTCGGTGCTCGCCGCCTCCGCGTTCATCCCGTTCCAGCCGATGCTGGCGCTCCAACTGCTGGTACAGAACCTCTGCTACGACATCTCCCAACTGGCCACGCCCTGGGACCGGATGGACGCCGCCTACCTGCGCACCCCGCGCAAGTGGGACGCCCGGGGCATCCGCCGCTTCATGCTCGTCCTCGGCCCGACCAGCTCCGTCTTCGACCTCACCACCTTCGCGCTGATGTGGTACGTCTTCGGCGCCGACAGCGAGGCCCACCAGGCGTTGTTCCAGTCCGGCTGGTTCGTCGAGGGCCTGCTGACCCAGACCCTGGTCGTCCACATGCTGCGGACCCGGCGGATCCCCTTCGTCCAGTCCCGGGCCACCTGGCCGGTGCTGCTGATGACCGTGCTGGTGATGGGCGTCGGCCTGTGGCTGCCGTTCTCGCCGCTGGCCGGGGCGCTGGGCATGCAGGCGCTGCCGTCGGCCTACTTCCCGTGGCTGGCCGCGACGTTGGCGGCGTACTGCCTGCTCACCCAGGGGGTGAAGCGGTGGTACATCCGCCGCTTCGACGAGTGGCTGTGAGCTGATCCGCGCCGGCGCCCCGTGCCCGCGGCACCCGGTCCTACGCGCCGGGTGCCGCGGTCACGGGGCCCTCGCCGTTCCCGGCCGGCCGGGCGTGCCGCAGCCCGCGCACCGCCCCCGACGCCAGCGGCAGCACCGCGGCGACCGCGGACACCACCCCGGCGACCGCCACCACCCGGAACCCGCCGTACGCCCGGGCCAGCGGCCCCACGCACAGCTGCCCCACCGGGATCGCCGCGTACGACAGCAGTTCGCTGGAGGCCGCGACCCGGGACAGCGCACGGGCCGGAACGTGTTCCTGGAGCGAGGTGTCCCAGGCGATGCCCGTCACACAGACCCCGAGTCCCGCGGCGAAACCGCCCGCGATCAACCACGGCGCGTCCCACCGCGCGCCGAGCACCAGCAGCGGCACCGCCCCCAACGCGCTCGCCGCCTGCCCCAGCGCCAGCAGTCGGCCGACCGCCAGCCGGTACAGCACCGCCCCGCTCACCAGCAGCCCGATGCCGCGGGCGCTGAGCACGAGCCCCCAGGCGGCCCGGCCGGCGGTCCGTTCGGTCAGTGCCGGGCCCAGGATCTGCCAGGTCCCGGTCTGCACCAGATTGATGACGAAGAACGACAGCGTCGCCGGCCCCGCCCACCGGACCCGCCGGAACTCCCGCCAGCCATCGCGGATCCCGGACCACAGGGCGACCGGCACCCGCGCGTGCCCACCCGCGCCGCCCGGCAGGCGGGCCAGGCATCCGGCGGCGACCGCGTAGCTCACCGCGTCGCAGGTGATCGCCGGTCCGCTGCCGACCGCCACCACCAGCAGTCCCGACAGGCTCGGCCCCAGCACCTTGGCGGCGTTCCGCACCGTGCTCAGCAGCGCATTGGCCGGCCGCAGCGCCGCGGTCCCGACCAGTTCCGGGACCAGACCGCGCAACGCCGGGCTGGTGAAGGCCGCGCACACCCCGCCCAGCACTTCCAGTCCGGCGACCGACGGCAGCGCGTAGTGCCCGGTCAGCAGCAGCCCGGCGACCGCGCCCTGGGCGGCCGCCGAGCCCAGGTTCGCGGCCACCAGCACCGTCCGGCGCCGGAACCGGTCCGCGGTCGCCCCGCCCACCAGCAGGAACGTCAGCAGCGGCAGCATCCGGGCGGCCAGTACGATCCCGAGGTCGCCGGGGCGGCCGCCCGAGCCGTCCAGCACCGCGAACGCCAGCGCCACCGGCGCCATCGCACTGCCCAGCAGCGACACCGCCTGACCGGCCAGGAACCAGCGGAAACCGGGGTGGGAGAGGGGCGGTGCGGGGTTCCGGGCGGGTGGTCCCGGCCGGGGAACGGGGGCGGAGGCGGGGGCGGAGTCCATGGGCGGGAGTCTGCGGGGCGCGACGCGGAAACCTATGCTTTCGGTCGGAGCCGAAAGGTCCGGCGACGGCCGGCCCGACCTGACGCGGCCCGGCGACGTCCGGCCCGCCGGCACTCGGCCCGGCCCGGCGACGACCGCGCACGGGCCGACCGGCGACGACCACATCCGGACGGCCCGGTGACGACCGCACACAGACGGTCCGGTGACGACCGCACACGCACGGCCCGGAGGGAGGTGGAACCGGATGGCGGTACTGCGCCTGACCCCCCTCGCCCTCTCCCGCTCCCGTTTCGCGCTGTCACCGCTGGCCGAAACCCTCGGCACGGTGATCGCGCTGGCGCGGCCCGGACCCGCCCCCTGGCACGCGGCCTGGCACGCCCGCCGACTCCCGGCCTTCACCGCCGCCCTGGACGTCGACCCGTTCGCCGCCGGCCTGATCGGACTGGTCAGTTCCACGACCTGGCTGCCCCGCTTCGTGGCGATTCCCCCGCCGGACGGCCTGCGCACCACCCTCGCCGGCGAGTTGGCTGCCGTCCGCGCCGTCCCCGACGCCGACTTCCGCGCCGAACTGGAGACGTCCCTGGCCCACCCGCACCCCCGGTACGCCGCCCGTCACCGCCGCCCTCACGACCTGCCCTGGCTCACCGGACAGGACTGGGCCGCCCGCACCGCCGACCTGCTGCACGCCCTGTGGACCGCGCACATCGCCCCGGACTGGCCGCGCCGCCGCACCCTCCTCGAACGCGACATCGCCCACCGGGCCGGACTGCTCGCCACCCGGGGCTGGCCCGGCGCCCTGGACCAGATGAGCCGTCACAGCACCTGGGTGGGCCCGGATGCCATCCGCTTCGGCCACCGCCCGGGCCCGGACCGCGTCATCGGCGACACCGGCATGCTCTTCGTGCCGGTGAGCCTGGCCACCGGCACCTGGCTCTGCGAGGGCCCGCCCGGCCACTACGCCCAGGTCTACCCGGCCCGCGGCGCCGCCGTCGCGACCCCCGCCGCGACCGCCTCTCCGACGACCGCCACCGGCCCCGGCCGCGCCCTGGAACGCCTCGTCGGCACCGGCCGCGCCGGCCTCCTGCACACCCTCCGGCAGCCCGCCACCAGCACCGAACTCGCCGCCCGGCTCCAGCAGTCCCTGGGCACCGTCGGCGGCCACCTGGCCGTCCTGCGGGACGCCGGGCTGGTCGTCGGGACGCGGGTCGGACGGCGGGTGGTGTACCGGCGCACCGAGCGCGGCGACCTGCTGATGGGCGACGGGGACGAGGAGGGGGACGCGTCGGCGAAGCGGTGATACGGGGCCGAAACGCACCGCCGCCGCGGAAAACGGGATGAGGGCGGCGGACCCGCCCGGTTAGCGTCCCCCCGTGACAACGGATCACCGTACGGAACTGACCCTCCGCGACATCCCGGACGCGGACCTCGACCAGGCGGTCGAGCTCACCGCCCTCTCCTTCCACCTGAAGTTCGACGGCAAGGGCCGCGCCCACCAGCGCGAGGTGCTGCGCCGCGCGGTCCGGATCGGCGCCTACGACGGCGGGACGCTGGCCGGTATGGCCGCCGCCCACCGCCTCCGGCTCGCCGTACCGGGCACCCAACTCCCCTGCGCGGCACTGGACTTCGTCTCCGTCGCGGCCACCCACCGGCGGCGCGGCGCCCTGACCGCGATGCTCGACGAGATGTGGCGGCGGTGCGCCGCCGAACGACTGCCGCTGGCCTGCCTCTGGGCCTCGGAGAGCGCGATCTACGGCCGGTTCGGCTTCGGCGCCGCCACCGAGGCGTACCGCCTGGAGATCGACTCCAGCCGTCCGCTGGCGCTCCGCATCACCCCCGACGGCCGCCCGCTGCGACTGCTCGACCCGGCCGAGGCGCCGGCCGTGCTAGGACCGTTCCACGAAACACAACTGTCCCTGAGCGCAGGGCAGTTCGGCCGTGAACCGGAGTGGTGGCGCACCCACGTGCTCGGCCTGGACGACTCCGAGGACGACGAGGACGACTACGGCCCACTGCGGGTGGTGGTGCTGGGCGCCGCCGGCGAGCCGCCCGGCGGCTACGCCCTCTACCGCACCCGCGGCGCCGACGACCACGGCCCCGGCGCGGTCGACGTCCAGGAACTGGCGGCCACCTCGGCCCCGGCCGCCGCCGCGCTGTGGACCTACCTCGCCGGCATCGACCTGACCACCACCGTCCACGCCCACGCCCGGCCCGTCGACGACCCCCTGCTGCTCTTCGTCGCCGACCGCGACCAGGTGCGGGTCACCCGCCAGGAACCCTGCCTGTGGCTGCGGCTGGTGGACATCGGCGCCGCCCTCACCGCCCGCTCCTGGGCCGCCCCGGTGGACCTCGTCCTCGACGTCCGGGACACCGTCCTGCCCGCCAACGACGGACGGTTCCGACTGACCGCCGGACGGCCCGGCACCGCCGCCACCTGGACGCCGACCACCGACACCGCCGATGTCGGGCTGGACGTACGGGAGTTGGCGGCCTGCTACCTGGGCGGGGTCCCGCTGCGCCGGCTCGTCCGGGCGGGGTTGGCCGACGAGCACACGCCGAGTGCGGTCCGCCGCCTGGACGCCGCCCTGGAGACCGAGCGGCTGCCGTTCACCGGGGAGGACTACTGAGAGGACTGCTGAGCCGTCCGCTGGGCCGGTCGCGCCGGTCGCAGCGCCGCCATCAGCAGCACGTCGTGCCGGGCCCCGTCCCAGTACAGCGCCTCGCGCAGCCGGCCCTCCACCGCGAAACCACACGCCTCGTAGGCGCGCCGGGCCCGCTCGTTGTAGGCGAAGACCTCCAGCTGGACGCGGTGCAGGCCCACCCGGTCGAAGGCGTACCCGAGCAGCAGCCGGATCGCCTCCGGGCCCAGGCCGCGGCCGGTGGCGGCGGAGGTCAGAGCGATCCGGAAGGTGCCGTGGTCGTTGTCCCGGTCGATCCGGTTCAGCGCCAGATCGCCGAGGTAACCGCCGGTGTTCCGGTCCTCGATGGCCAGATCCAGTCGGTCGGAGCGGCCCGTGCACTCGGCGATCCAGGCGCCGATCTCCGCCCGGGTCCAGTCGTGATGGGCACCGGTCAGCCGTCTGGTCTCCGGGTCCTGGAAGGTGGCGTGGAAGGCGTCCGCGTGCCGGTCGGACAGCGGGACCAGTCGGATCCGGTCGCCTTCGAGGACCGGCTTCTCGGAGAGGGCGGTGGCATCGATCATGGGGAGATGATTGCCGCGCCGCGGCCGGCGCGGCAACGGAATTGACCCGGCGCCGCCACTGTTGGAGCCGGTGGCACACGGGCGCCGTGGCCCGAAGGGCCGGGGAGGGGCGGGCGTGGAACTCCAACAGGTGCGCTGTTTCGTCGTGGTCGCGGAGGAAGGCCAGCTCGGGCGGGCCGCCGAGCGCCTGGGCCTGGTGCGGTCGGCCGTGGAGCAGCGGATCCGCCGGCTGGAACGCGACCTGCGGACCGCGCTGTTCGACCCCGCGCTGCCGCAGCCGCGACTGACCGCCGCCGGCGAACGGTTCCTCCCGGAGGCCCGGGTGCTGCTCGCCGCGGAGGAACGCGCCCGCGCCGTGCTCGCGCACCGCACCGCCGTCGCGGCGACCCCCGGTACCCCGGCCCGCACCCTGCGCCTGGGCACCAGCCCGGGCTTGGCCGGGCGCCTGGACCGGGTACTGGCCGCGCTCGCCCGGACCGCCCCGCAGCTCACCGTCGAACCGGTCACCGCACCGGCCCCGGAGCGGCCGGCCCTGGTCGGGTCCGGCGCCCTGGACGCCGCGTTCGTCCGCGGCCCGGCCCCCGGAGCCGCCCGGGACGGGCTCCGCCACGTCCCGCTCTGGCAGGACCCCCTGGTCGCGGCCGTCCCGGCCCGGCACCCGCTGGCCGCCTCCCCGGGCACCCTCAGCCTCGCCGAACTCGCCGACGTCCCCCTGGTCCTCACCGACCGCCGCGACAACCCGCCGCTGGTCGACCTGGTCGCCACCGCCTGCCACGACGCCGGTTTCACCCCCGTACCGGGCCCCTGGCACGGCTCGCTGGACGCCGCCCTCACCGCGATCGGCGCCTGCACCGCGGCCGCCGGGATGTGGACCGTCGTCTACGACACCTACGCCCGGCGGCTGCCCGCGCCCGGCGTGACGTACCTGCCGTTCCGCAACCCGGGCATGGAGCTGACCACCTCCCTCGTGGTCCGCCGCGCCGACCCGCCCGACGGCGTCGACCTGCTGCTGCGGGCCTGCGCGGCCGCGGGGGAGAGCGGCACGACGGCCGTCTGCCGCTGACCCACCCGGCACGTCCCCCCCCGCGGGCCCGGTGGCATCACGGCAGCAACCCCGCCACCACCGCACCGGGAATCACCCGCCCCCGACCCGCGCCGCACACCGATGCCTCCGCTTCCCCCCCCAACAGGGGGTGGTGAGACCTCCGCCCCCGCTTACACGATGGCCCCTGACATCGCAGCAACGAGGAGGACGGCAGACGACAGCGGACGGACGACGAACCTGGCAGCCGCGACCACGCACGCCCCGACGACGCACGCCCCGACCCCGCACCACGGGCGACGCACGACGCCCCTCCCGGCCGCCCACATGATCGTTTCCTGACGAAAAACCGCTGCTGGAACCCCTGCCAGCGGCCACAACTGCCAGACTCCGTTCCACCTTGCAGACGTGTTTGTCCCGGGTACATCGAGCACAGGAGAGAGCATGCGGACACCGATGACGATCGCGGACTTCCTGGACCGGGCGGAGTGGGGATTCCGCCACAGTCCAGGAGTGGTCGACGAACCGCATCAGCCCGCCCCGCCGGTGCCCGAGACGACCTACGGGCGGTTCGCCGAACGCATCCGCGCCTGGCAGGCGGGTCTGGACGCCCTCGGCGTCGGCGAGGGCGAGCGGGTGGCGGTGGTCAGCCACAACTCCGCACGCCTGCTGGAGCTGCTGTTCGCGGTACCGATGAGCGGCCGCGTCTGCGTCCCGGTGAACTTCCGGCTCAAGCCCGAAGAGGTCGCCTACCTCGTGGAGCAGAGCGGCTCCTCGGTCCTCCTCGTCGACCCGGAACTGGACGGGGCACTCTCCGACATCAAGGTGCGCCACCGCTTCGTCCTCGGTACGCAGACCGACACCGAACTGATGCGGTTCGGCGTGGAACCGCGCCCCTGGTCGCACCCAGACGAGGACGCCACCGCGACGATCAACTACACCTCGGGCACCACCGCCCGCCCCAAGGGCGTGCAGCTGACCCACCGCAATATCTGGGTGAACGGCATGACCTTCGGCCTGCACACCCGCGCCTGGGAACGCGACGTCTACCTGCACACGCTGCCGATGTTCCACTGCAACGGCTGGGGCATGCCGTACGTGATGGCCGGCCTGGGCGTGAAGCAGGTGGCGCTCCGCAAGGTCGACGGCACCGAGATCCTCCGCCGCGTCGAAGAACACGGCGTCACCCTCATGTGCGGTGCCCCGGCCGTCTGGAACATGGTGCTGGACGCGGCGGCGACCTGGACGGGCGAGATCCCCGGCCGGGACCGCGTACGGATCGTCTGCGCGGGCGCCCCGCCGCCCACCAGGACCATCCAGCGCGTGGAGGAGGAACTGGGCTGGGAGTTCATCCAGCTCTACGGCCTCACCGAGACCTCACCGCTGCTCACCTTCAACCGCACCCGCCCCGCCGACGCGGCCCTCCCCGCTGAGGAGCGGGCCCGCAAACTCTCCCGGGCGGGAGTGCCGGCACTCGGCGTCAAACTGAAGATCTCGGACGCCGGCGAGGTCCTGGCCCGCTCGAACACGGTGCTCGACGGGTACTGGAACAAGCCCGAAGAGACGGCGGAGGCACTGGAGGACGGCTGGTTCCACACCGGCGACGGCGGCACCTTCGACGAGTCCGACGGCCATCTGACGATCTCCGACCGGAAGAAGGACGTCATCATCACCGGCGGCGAGAACGTGTCGTCGATCGAGGTGGAGGACACCATCTTCAGCCACCCGGCCGTCGCCGAGGTCGCCGTCATCGGCGTACCGCACGAGAAGTGGGGCGAGACCATCAAGGCCCTGGTCGTCCTCGCCGAAGGCGCGACGGCCCAGGAGTCCGACATCATCGCCCACTGCAAGCAGCACCTGGCCGGCTACAAGGCCCCGACCTCGGTGGAGTTCCGGGACAGTATTCCGCGCACCGCCACCGGCAAGATCCAGAAGTTCAAACTGCGGCAGCCCTACTGGGCCGGGCTCGATCGAGGCGTCAACTGACGCTCCGTCGCCGAGCCGGGCGCTCTCCGCCCTAGTCAGCAGCGCGAGAGGCGAGCGGAACGCCCGCTGACGGGCAGTTCACCGCCGACGGCGGTGAACTGCCGACGAAGACCAGCGGTAGCCCGGGCCACGAGGACCCGGGCTGCGGCCGGCACTCCCTGAACGGCCGGGCTACCTGCGCGTGCTCCGCTTCCTGAACACGCGCCGCCCCTCGGTGCCTTCGTGCGGCACGAGGCGGCCGTCCGCGATCCGTACCGCGACGAGATCTGCATCCGTGCCGAGCGCTGCACTCGGCACGGGTACGCAACCGCCGCGATTCCGGGTGGTTCCCGCTGTTCCCGCTCAGTTGCGAGCGGTGCGGCGGCCCCGGCGGTAGAGCAGGATGCCCCCCATCAGCAGCCCGGCACTGGTCGCGATCGCCATGCCGGTTTCCGCACCACCGGTCTGTGCCAGCTGGGGGCGAACCGGAATGTGGCGGTGCTGCGGGTGCTGCGGGTGCTGCATGTGCTGCATGTGCTGCCGGTGCTCAGCGGCGGGGGCCGGAGCGGCCGGCGAATGGTGCTGAACCACGGGGGTTTCGCGGCGCAACTGGGGCTTGTGCTCCTTCATTTTGTGGTGGGGCCGCGCGTGGGATTTCGACACGTTGACGCAGCGGTTGCCGAAGGCGGGGTTGAGCGCTCCGACCACGTCCACCGTGTTGCCGCACGCATTGACCGGGATGTGAACGGGCACCTGGATCTGGTTACCGGAAATGACACCCGGAGATCCGGCAGCGGTGCCCCCCGCTCCGGCGTCGGCCGCGGACGCTCCCGCTCCTGCGAGCAGCAGGCCGCCCGTGGCAACCGAAGCGGCAATGACCTTTTTGATCACGTGACTCCTCCTTGACAGTGCGGTCACATCCGCGGACCGCACAACACACAACGACGCTGAACGCAGAAAGCTCCGAATGCACCATTTCGATCACTCTTTCAGCTTGATGTGTATGCCTACTCGGTGGAGAGAGGAGGTAGATACGTTTGTATGGCGATGCGCCTCACACGATGAGCGGGTCACGGGAAAATAGCCGGAGAAAGCCGGCTCGGTGCACCAATTGAACTCGCGAAAACCCGGAATCAGAAAATCCGAAAAGACGCGAGGATCGCGTCGTGAGGCGACCTGCACACGCCTCTGGTAGGGCGCCCCTGGACCGCCTGCGAATGCAGCAGGATCGGGGCGCCCTGACCAGAATCCGGCAATCAGCCGAGCAGCGGGAGTCGGCCCACATGCAGAGGACCGATATCGCTGGCGACCTTCAGGGGGTTGCCGAGGAATCCACCGACCCCCGGGTCGTTTCCGTCGGCGTGGGCGGGTACGGAGAGAACCCCGGTGAGAGCGAGGGCTCCCAGAAGGGTGGCAAGGGCACGGCGCATAGCGGCTCCTGCTCCATTTCGTCGTGTTGACGGGCAACTGGCACAGGCCACCCTGGCACCGGCGCTTCGCAGACTTCCCCGCCCACGCCAAGCGATCACCTGATCGCGCGATTGCGGTATGCGCGCACAAGGCGCGGAACGCCGGAGCGCCGCAATGTCGGAACGCCGGAACCCCGAAAAACAGCCGATGCCGCGGTTCGCAGAATTTGTCCAAGGGAATACGGCCGAATGGGTGGTATGCCTGCCGAGAATGCGCTCCGGATCCCGGCTGTTGACGTCACAAGTCCCATGCAGGGCAAGGGAATTCGCGAAAAATCCACGATTATACAATCCGGCGCGTCGTTCCGCGACTTGACGAACATTTCCTATTAGCCTCCCTGGCAGTACGAAGTCGTTAAATAACGACCTCAACCGTTCGATCCACCGGAGAAGAAATGCGCAAGCTTCACAAGGCTGCTGTCGTGGCTGCGGTCCTCGGCAGCGTGAGCATCCTCGGCGTCAGCACCGCCATGGCCGACGGCGGGGAGGGCGGCCGCGGCGGAAACCGCTTCGACATCAAGCAGAGCTCCTCGTGTAGGTCTCACGACAGCAACGTCGACGTCCTTGGCGAGGTCGGGATCGCCAACGGCCTCGGCGGCAACCTGCTCGGTGGCGAGGGTTCGCCGGGTGCGCAGTCCACCCACATGGGCTCGTCGATGGGCTGCAGCAACGGCGCATTCAGCAAGTAACCGGAACGGGAAGGGTCCCGGCGTCCACTCGACGAAGTGGATGCCGGGACTCTTTCATGTCTGCACCGGGAAATCGGGCCGGGGCCCCAACAGTCAGCAGCCCCAACGACGTTAGGCAGCAGAAGCCCTCTGCCCGCAGCCCTCACACTTGCCGCACGGTAGGCAGCGGAGAGCGCCCACCCGCGAAAGCGAGAGCGCTGACGTACGAAAGCGAGAGCGCCAACGGGCGAAGCCGAGAGCGCCAACGCACGAAAGCGGGGCCGGCCGCCGGTGGGCGAGCCGACCCCGTGGAGTCGTTACCGGGACAGGGCTACCCCTCCTCGGTCAACAAGCGTGTGGAACTCAGAAGTCGGCGTGCGGCCGCTTGAACCCCTTGGGCGGCGGAAAGTGGTTGGAGCAGTTCATGTGCGGGCCGATGTCCGTGGTCCCCCTGCTCAGCAGGCCGCTCTCCGGCCACACCACGCGCTGCCGGGCGGCGGTCGAACAGCGCTGCGTCTGCTTGATGATGATGCGATCGCCGTCCTTGGTGCGGTAGGCGGCCTCGTGCTTGTGGACGCAGAATCTGTCGCCAGCGACGCCGCGGCTGCAATGGCTCCCTCCTTCGGCGTGTGCCTGGGGGACGATGGCGCTGGCCGCGGTGAGGCCGCCCATCAGTGCCACGATGGCTGCGATCTTCTTCTGACTGAACATGTACTGCGTTCCTTTGTGATCGATGCCCGGGCGCGATGCACCGCGAACGGGCCCGCGCCCGAGCCCTGAGAATGCCGAAAAGGGTTCTGGTGCCCGGACCCGAAGGCCGGACACCAGAACCCCGCGGTTATTACTTACGAAGGGCGGCGGCGTTGTCGCAGCCCATGTGCGAGCCCTGGCGGGTTTCCTGGTTGCCGGGTGAGCCTTCGCCGTTGAGCGCATTGCCCAACACACCGTTCAGCAGCCCGACCTGGCCGAGGACGTCGACGTTCAGGTCATGGGACCGGCACATGGTGTGCTGCCCGATCTTCACGTCCTCGTGGCGCTTCTCGGAAGACTGCTGGACCGGTGCCTGCTGAACAGGCGCCTGGGGGGCGGCCTGCGGGGCCGGCGCCTGCTGGACCGGCGCCAGCTGAGCCGGTGCCTGCTGGACCGGCATCTGGGGGGCGGCCTGAGGGGCGGGCGCCTGCTGAACGGGCGCCGGCGGAGCGGCCTGAGGGGCGGGCGCCTGCTGAACGGCCGCCGGCGGAGCGGCCTGAGGAGCAGGAGCCTGCGGAGCGGCCTGGGGGGCGGCCTGCGGAGCGGCCTCCTGGCCGCCGCGCTCACCGCCGGACGAAGAGGCCCCGGCGGCCGAGACGGCCCAGGCGGTGGCCTGCGGGCCGCCGGACCCGTCAGCGAAGCTGATTCCGGCCCCGGCGGTGGAGAGGCAGCCGACTGCTGCGACGACGATGGCAACTCGTTGAAGTGTGCGCATGGAACCTTTGATCCTTGATTGCGTGGACGGGGAAGATGCCGCGACTACTAAGTGTGAGGATATGCACACTCAACGTAATCAAGCGCGCATTTCGCCCTCTACACTTTTCGTGTCGTTCTCGCAAGAGGAGGCCCTCTCCTCTACGTCCGTGACGGGGTGCTAGCGGTGCGCTCCGGCGCCCCGGGCAATGGGTGACGAACTCTCATGGACCGCTCCGGACATTCGCCCGAAGGTTCTCAACAAGCCAATGCAGCAAGCCACTTGAGATCGATAGAGCACAACGAAGGCATGTCCGGTGGGCAGTGAAGCGGCCTGGTTGACGTTGCTGCCGCACGCCTCTCCGTCCTCTCCGGGGAAAGAACGAGGCGGGCCCCCGGCAGGGGTACGGGGGGCGGCCGATAGTCACCCGTTTGCCATTACTGTCGGCGCCGCCGACGAATTCGGGGAGGTCGCTCGCCGGGTCGGCGTCAATGCGATGCGGGCGGCGTTCCTGTCGACCCGGTCGGTCTTCCCTGGTGTGACTATCAGGGTTCCCTTAAGGCGGATGGGAACGGCAACGACATGGCGAACTCGGGCTCCTTCGCACGCCTTTCCTCGCCTTCCGACACAAGACGCGCAACGGAGTGGAACCCCCAGATTGGCTACTGCTAGTGTGCGCGCAGTCACAGCCAGCAATTAGGGCTCAAGTTGAGGTACGAAGGGTCGAGGGTTCCATGCGTAAGTTCCAGCAGGTCATGATCGTCGCCGCGGCGGCCGGCGGTCTGTCCGCCGTCGGCGCCGGTGTCGGTACCGCCTACGCTCACGATGGCGGCAGGCTGCACAAGAACGAACTCTTCCGCCCGTACCAGGAGTGCAGCCCGCAGACATTTGCCGAGGCCAACCTCCCGATCGGCGTGCTCGCCGTTCCCGAGACCTGGGGCACCACCTGCGGCCAGTTCAATCACGCCTTCGCAAGGTAAGGCCAGGCCGGCCGGGCAACCATATTCGACATCGATCGCGGGCCCTTCGGGAATGTCCTCCCGAAGGGCCCGTTTGTTTGTGTCTGAACAATTGGGTCGCCCCTGTGCGGCCGAATGGGTGGTTCGCCCTGAAGTGCTTGAGCCTCTCTCGGCCCGTTGAATGCCCAACTGACCAGGAACTTGCCATCGTTACAAGGGTCAAGTCCGTTCGTGAACGTCTAACATCCGGCGCGTCTCCCAGCAACCGCGAATCTTTCGTATTAACTATCCAGCAACTGCACGAAATCGATCGGTATTCGATCGCTTCCGCTCACATGGAGAAGAAATGCGCAAGCTTCACAAGGTTGCTGTCGTGGCCGTCGCTCTGGGCAGCGTTGGCTTCTTCGGTGCTGGCACCTCGTACGCCCTTGGTGGGGCGGGAGGCTTCGGCGCCGGCCAGGGCTCCCAGTGCCGTTCACACGACCTGAACGTCGACGTCCTCGGCGAGGTCGGCATCCTCAACGGCCTGGCGAGCAACCTGATCAACGGAGAGGGTTCGGCGGGCGCGCAGGCCACCCCGATCGGTTCGGGTATCGGTTGCAACAACTCCATCGGCAAGTAGCTGGGTGGGGTTCTGGTGTCCGGCCTTCGGGTCCGGGCACCAGAACCCTTTTCGGCATTCTCAGGGCTCGGGCGCGGGCCCGTTCGCGGTGTATCGCGCCGGGGCATCGATCACAAAGGAATGCAGTACATGTTCAGTCGGAAGAAGATCGCAGCCATCGTGGCACTGATGGGTGGCCTCACCGCGGCCGGCGTCATTGCCCCCCAAGCACACGCCGCCGACACCACGGGACTGTGCACCCGCGACATCCAGGGAAATGTCACCTGCCTCCAGAGAACCACCGGGGCTAACGAAGACGGCAGGTACACCCTCGACCAGACGCAGAGCTGCGTGCCGACAACGCCGGTGACGATTCCGGCGCACGGACTGCTCAATCCGGGAACCACTCAGGTCGGGCCCTCAATTACCTGCAACAACAAGGCATCGGTGCCCGCCGGCGACCAGATGGCTCCCATGGATTGAGCCTCAGCGGGGAACTGTGGCGGGAGCCGTCCGCAATCACAGCAAGGACGGGACTCCGAAACGGTGCGCAGAGCGGCCGCAGAAGAGCCGATCGGCTACGACCGGGGCGTCGCACCGCCGTTGAGCGGAAAAGCGCCCGCGCCGAACCGACCGCACCGCCATCTCCTTCCCCCATCCGTCTGAACAAGGGGTGAGGGCTCAGATCGCCTCACCGAACGGTGAATGGCCGGACCGAGTGGAATCGGTCCGGCCATTCGTCATGCGCTGTTCGCTGTTTGTCGTTCGCCATACGTTGCCTGCACGCTCGTACAACCAATGAGTCCCGGGGCCCGGGCGAAGGGGGGGGGGCGGGGCCCCGGGCGGCGGCCGGCGCCGGCGCCGCCCCGCCGCCGCCCCCCCCCGCCCCCCCCCCCCCC
>NZ_JBHVQS010000039.1:0-82666 GCF_042886435.1 Streptomyces sp. NPDC058000 | reverse complement strand
GGCCGCCCCTGCGCAGGGGCGGCCCGTACGTCTGCGTACCGGGGATCCGGGTACCGGGGCGGTTACTTGCCCTTCACCGGAGTGATCAGTGCCTGTCGGGCCCGCCGGAGCGGCTGTCCCGGTACCGGCTCGGGCCGCGGGCCGCAGTACACCCGGTGCCCGGGGACCTTTCCGCGCAGCAGGTACGTCTCGACGTAGGAGTTCACACAGGCGTTGTCGCCGAGCGCGATGCCGTGGGTGCCCGCGCCCCGCTCGGTGACCAGGGACGAGCCGGCCAGCCGCCGCTGGAGTTCCAGCGCGCCCGGGTACGGCGTGGCGGCGTCCCGCTCGGCGGCCAGCAGCAGCACCGGCGGCAGTGCGCCGGGCTCGGTGCGGATGTCGAGCGGGCCGCGCTGGCCGCGCTGTGCGTCGTCCAGGTCGGTGGTGGCGGCCTGTTGGTAGGCGTCGGCCAGGCCGCCGCCGTCCGCGGAGCCCTTGGCGGCCCGGTCGGTGGCGGTGCGGAGCGCCTCCTCGATGCCGGCCGTCGCCGACTCCCTACGGTCCGGCCAGAAGGCGCACGGCAGGTTCATCCAGACGTTGTCCCAGGTCTCGAACGGCGCGGTGCGGGCGAGGGAGGTGTTGTCCCGGTCCCAGGTGCGCCAGTCGCGCGGCCAGGCCGCGTCGTTGCACTCGACGGCGGTGTAGACGGCGTTGGCGTTCTCCTCGGCCTGGCCGTCCCCGGAAGGCAGCGCCTGGGCGGTCAACTGCTTGGCGTCGCCGTGCACGAACTTCGACAGCGCGTCCGCCCGCATCGCCCAGAACGCGTCGTTGTAGCCGGTCTTGAGGAACGCCGCCTGGAGCTGTCCGGGCCCGATCTTCCCGTCGATCGGCGTGCGCCGCAGCCGTTGGCGGGCGGTGTCGTAGGCGTGCTGGACGGCCTCCTTGTCGGTCCCCAGGTGGTAGGTGCCGTTGTGCTTGGCGACCCAGCGCAGCCAGTCGCTCCAACGGCGCTCGAAGGCGATGCTCTGGTCGAGGTTGTTGCGGTACCAGATCTGCCGGGGCTCCGGGTTGACCACGCTGTCGAAGATCATCCGGCGGACGTGGCCGGGGAACAGCGTCGCGTAGACCGCCCCGAAGTACGTCCCGTAGGACGCGCCCATGAACGTCAGCTTCTGCTCGCCGAGCGCCGCCCGCAGCATGTCCAGGTCCCGGGCGTTGTTGACCGAGTTGTAGAACGGCAGGTCGGAGCCGGCCCGCTGGGCGCAGCCGCGGGCGTACGCCTTGGCCTCCGCCACCTTCTGTCGCTTGAAGGACTCGCTGGGGTACCGCGGGCTGTCCGTGGGTGCCTTGGCGAATTCCTTGGGGTCCTGGCAGGACAGCGGGGCGCTGCGCCCCACCCCGCGCGGTGCGTAGCCGACGAAGTCGTAGGCGCGGGCGGTCCGCTGCCAGGTCGGCAGCGTCCCGTAGAGCGGGAACTGCATGCTGGACGCGCCGGGGCCGCCGGGGTTGAAGACCAGGGCGCCCTGTCGCGCGCCTGGCACGGTGGCCCGGGCCCGGCTGACCGTCAGCCTGATCTTCTTGCCGTTGGGGCGCGCGTAGTCGAGCGGGACGGTGAGGGTGCCGCATTCGACGGAGGGCGGGAGGTGCTCCACCGCCGCGCACCGGCCGAAGGCGAGGGGGTGAACGGGGGCGGGCGGCGCGGCCGGGTCCCGGGCGGCGCCGCCGGCCGGTGGGGAGGCGAGGCCGGTCAGGACCAGCGACCCGAGGGCGCCGTACAACGCAAGTGCTCTCACGAGCCGTCCCTTCGTATGGTGCGCGGTGCGCGGCTCCGGGGTGGGGCTCGCCCGCACGGGGCCGCACGGTGGGCATACAAAAGGGATAGTTGGGCCAATTGGTGGCGAAGTAAAGCACCGTACAACGGTGTCGGACGCTATGCCCCGGAAGAGTGCAGTGCCGCGCGCAAACCGGGATCGGTGAGCGCGGCGGGCCCGTGCAGGGCCAGTCCCGTCAGACCGGCCGGGGCCGGCCCCGACCGTCTATCCCGCCCGCCGTGGTGCTCGTGCCGCAGTCGCGCCGCGCCGGCCTCGGTGGCCCAGTCGGTGTACGGGTGGGCCTCGACGCGGGCGATGGCCCAGGTGCCGAGGGCCAGGATCAGCGGGAGCGCGAACCACGCCAGCACCAGCCCGTCCTCCTCGCCGGACGGCGCCATCCAGTAGGTCGCGCCGGCGGCCAGCAGCACTACGAGGGCGGCGCCCTGCACTTGGCGGACCGCGGAGCCGATGCCCGTACGGACCGCGGCGGGTGCCGCGAGACCGGTGCGGACCAGCCGGTCGGCCAGCCCGCGGACCGCATCGGCGCTCGACAGGGCGCGCCGTATGGACGGTATGCGGCGCTGTCCCTCGGGGCCTATGGCGGTGAGCGCGGCGCGCTCGACGGGGTCCAGGCCGACCGGGTCGACGACCGTGGCCCAGCCGGTGTGGGCGAGGTGCAGCCGTTGCTGCTGGGCCATCAGGACGAGCACCACATCGGCGAGTCGGTGCGGGCCGCCGGAGAGGTAGGCCGTCTCGTACAGGGTCAGGCCGCCGGTGTCGCCGGAAGCCGCCACGGCGTCCGGCGGTGCGTCCACCGCGCGGTGCAGGGCCTGGCCGGCGGCGAACGCGGTGCGGCAGACCCGGATGCAGGAGACGACCGCCGCGACCCAGGCGAGCAGGAGGAAGAGGAGCCACATGGCGCACGTTCTACGGGACGACGGTCGCTCCCGCCAGGAAATATCTCACCATGTGGACACCCCGGGCCGGGCGGCGGATCGTCGAACTTCCGGCCCTGACCTGCCATTTCGGCCATCCCGGCCGCCCTGGCGGGCCGTCAGCTGCTGCCGCAGCCGCCGCCACCACACCCCCCGCCACCACATCCGGAACCGCCCCCGCAGCCCGAACTCCCGCCGCACGACGACCCGCTGCCGCACGAGGACGCGCCGCAGCCGGAGCCCCCACCGCCGTCCGAGGACGCACCGCACCACGCCGAGTCCCCACCAAAACCGCCGGAGTCGGTGAAGCCGGACGACGAACCGCCGGACGCCGACGAGGCCATCACCGCCCCCTTCGCCTGCACGAAGTGGTCCCGCAGCAGCTCGTCCGTGAGCATCGCGGTACCGCCCAGCGCCACCGCCAGCCCGGCGACCTGCCAGGCCGCCTCGACGTCCCGGAGATCGGTGAGCCGGACGGCCCGGGGCCGGGCCGCGGCCAGCGCGAACTTGCCCGCCCGGGTGATCCGACGGCCGAACGACCGCCGGCACGGCACGCCGACCGACAACCCGACGACCACCGCCGGGAAGACCCGGAACACCACCGGCGGTGCCCACGGACCGCCGCCGTCCCGGACGCCGAGGAAGGACAGCAGCACCGCGACGAAGAACAGCGTGACGCTCGCCTTGACCTGGAGGCCGGCCAGCATCCGCCAGCCCCGGGTGGCGCGCGGGGCCCGCAACAACCCCCGGGCCGCCAGTCGGTCACCGACCTTCTGCACCGCCGGGCTGCGCATCACCCGCCCGTGAACGGCTGCCAGCGCCCCGCCCGGCGTGGCGGCGACCGCGTCCAGCACGGCCGCCTCGACCGGATCGTGCGCGACGGGCTGCCGCACCGTCACCACGCCCGGACCGCCGACCGCCAGCCGCCCGTCCTCATGCATCACCGAGAGCGCGGTGTCCGCCACCCGTCCCGGCCCGCCGGCCAGGAACGCGAGCTCCCGGAGGTCATGGGTCGGCGCGTCCACCAGCCGGACCTTCGGCGTCCGCAGCCGCACCACCAGCGCGCCGACGAGCAGCGTCAGCGACGACAGGCCGAGCCCCAGATACACCCACTGGGTGAAGAACATGACACCACCTCACGTGCGCCGCAGCGCGCGCCGCAGGGTATGCGCCCGCCGGCCGGCGGCCCGGACGAGCCGCGTCGCGGGATGCCCGGACGGCGGGCGCGGCCCGGCCCGGTCGCGCCACCAGCGGGTCAGCCGCTGCCGCGCCGCCGGGTCCGCGGGACGGTCCTGGGCGAGCAGGAACGCCGCGAAGTCCAGGGCGTCCTGGCGGTAGCCGCCGGCCATGGGGCGGTGGTGGGCGTAGCCCAGGAAAGCCGGCCGGTAGGCGTCGCCGAGGATCTCCGGCAGCTCGGGCGCGACCTTGGCGACCACCGAGGCCCGCTTGGCGGCCAGCGCCAGGCTCTGCACCCGCAGCCGGGCCCGGTCGAACCCCTCCGGCGCGGGCGTCCCGGCCACCAGCGCCGACAGCAGCGCGGCCTGCGCCAGCGCCAGTCGCTCGCGCGCCGGGCCGGTGTCCGCCGCCGGGCGGTCGGCCTCCGGTACCGCCTCAAGCCGCCGGGACATGGCGCGCCCCCTTCACCACGGCGCGGATCGCATCGAGTTCACCGGCCAGCGCACCGCCCTCGGGGAAGTCGTCGTCCCGTTCCAGCAGCACACCGGGCGGATCGGTTCGCGCGCACAGCTCCGCGAGGACGTCCAGGACCGGCTGGGTCACCGGGTGCGCGTGGCTGTCGTGCCACACCCCGTCCCGCTCGACGCCGCCCGCGACGTGGACGTAGGCGATCGCCTCGACCGGCAGTTCGTCGAGCGCCGCGGCCGGGTCCTCGCCGCGGTTGACGTGGTTGGTGTGGAGGTTGGCGACGTCGATGAGCAGCCGCACCCCGGTGCGCGCGACCAGCTCGGACAGGAACTGCCCCTCGGTCATCTCCTCGCCGGGCCAGGCGAACAGCGCGGCGATGTTCTCCAGGGCCAGCGGCACCGGGAGCGCCTCCTGGGCGATCCGGACGTTCTCGCACAGCACGTCGAGCGCGTCCCGGGTGCGCGGCACGGGCAGCAGGTGCCCGGCCTCCAGCAGCGGCGACGCGGTCAGCGGACCGCCGGCCCGGACGAACGCGATGTGCTCGGTGACCAACGGGGCGTCCAGCGCGGTGGCCCGCTCGGCGAGGGCCGCCAGCCGCCCGGCGTCCGGCCGGTCCGCGCCTCCGAGCCCGAGCGAGACCCCGTGCGGGACCACCGTCGTGCCGCGCTCCTGCAACTCCCGCAGGGCGTCCGGGAGATGGCCGGGGCAGACGTTCTCGGCGACCACCTCCACCCAGTCCACGCCGGGTAGCGCGGCGATCTCCGCGGCGATCTCCGGCCGCCAACCGATACCCGTCCCCAAGCGCCGCACAGCTCCCCCATTCGCTCCCTGGTCGGGGTACTCATCACCTCGCGCGGGCGGGCTAATCGCGCACCCGCGCGGTTCAGAGGTTGATTTGAGCTTTGATCACCGAGGGCCGGACCGGCCCGTACACCGGCCCGTACACCGGCCGGTCCGCCCGGCCGCGGCCCCGGGGCGTCCGCTCAGCGGGCGACCTCGAAGCCGACCGCCGTGCCCAGCGCCACCAGCACCCCGCCGGTGGCCTGGTCCAGCCGCCACCGCACCCGCGGACGCTGGAGCACCGCCCGCGCCCGGTGCACCGCCAGGGTGACCCCGCCCAGCCACAGCACGCCCAGCACCGCGTGCACGGTCACCAGCAGCATCGTCGTGGCGACCACCGGCGCGCCGTGCGGGATGAACTGCGGCAGCAGGGAGAGGTAGACCACGCCCACCTTGGGGTTGAGGACGTTCGTCAGCAGCCCGCTGCGGAACGCCCGCCACGGGCTGCCCGGGACCGCGGGCGCGCCGCCGTCCGCCGGCGCGTCCGCCGCTGCCGCGTCCGCGCCGCGCCGGCGCCGGGCACTGCACAACGCCTGCACCCCGAGCCACACCAGATACACCGCACCGGCCACCCGCAGCGCGTCGTACGCAGCCCGGGACGCGGCCAGCATCGCGGTCAGCCCCACCGCCCCGGCCAGCCCCCACACAAAGCACCCGCCGGCTATCCCCAGCGCAGTGCACAGCGCGGCGCGCCGGCCCGAACCGAGCGCGGTCCGCAGGACCACCGCGAAGTCCGGGCCGGGGGAGACGGTCAGCACCGCGGCCACCACGGTGAAGCCGATGAGCGAGGTCAGCATGGGGCACACGGTACGGCCCGCCCCGGACCGGACCCTCGGCGGGCACGGGAGCCCCGGCCCGCAGGAGCCACCGCCGGCGGTGGCGGCGCTCAGCGGGCCGACGGCAGCGCCGCGCCGCGCAACGCCGGATGGTCGGCGACCACCGTGCACGATCCCGGGGCGATCTCGGTGAACCCGGCGTCCCGCACCACCGGCAACCCGCTGCCGGTCAACGCCGCCCACGCCGAAGGCTCCGCGGTCCGCACGGCCAGCGGGAACCCCGCCGCGCGCCAGGCGTCCCGGTCCGCCGCGGACAACGCCCACCACGCCAACTGCGCCCCGTGCCCGGCCTGCGCCATCGCCTTGCCCGCCGACATCTCCAGCTCCGGATTGAGCCACAGCACCGGTGCGTCGGCCGCCGGCTCCCCGGGTGCCTGCGGATCGTCCAGCTCGGTCCCGGAGACCTGGAGCCGCGCCAGGTCCTTCGGCCAGCCGTCCAGCGGCACCGGCGGGAAGACCCGCACCTCCGCCTCCCGGCCGGTGACCGTGATGCCGGGCAGTGCCGCGGCCCGCCGCCACTCCGCGCCGCGCGCCCGCCGCACCACCTTGCGTATCCGGGAGTCCTGCCAGTCGTGCACCGCCCGGGCCCACTCGCCCGCCCCGGCGGCCCGCTCGTCGGAGAGCAGCACCAGCACCGCCCGCGCCGCGGTCTCCAGTGCGTCCGTACGCCCGGGCGGCGCGGCCCGCTCCATGCGCACCACGAGCGGCAGCACGTACTCCGGCGGCGTCTCCGCGCCGGCGCTCGGCTGCTGGGCATCGGTCTGGCCGGTCTGACCGGGCTGGCAAGTCTGGCCGGTCTGGTCGGGCTG
The DNA here is from genome assembly GCF_042886435.1 of Streptomyces sp. NPDC058000. NCBI lineage: Bacteria > Bacillati > Actinomycetota > Actinomycetes > Kitasatosporales > Streptomycetaceae > Streptomyces > Streptomyces sp. NPDC058000. The sequence continues at coordinate 75,812 of NZ_JBHVQS010000039.1, read as the reverse complement.
GCTCTGCTCGCCGGGCTGGCCGGCGGTCTCGGTCCTGGTCACGTGATGCAGTCTGCCAGCCGCCACTGACAGTCCTCCCGCGACCGCCCACGGTCGCGGAACCCGTCCCCGGGCCCCTGCCGCACCCCCCGACCGGCTACCGTCGGCGGCAACGGGAACCCGGGGGAGCGGGGAACCAGGGGAACGGGGGAGGTGCGGCCGATGCCGCGGCAGACAGCGCAGCGGATGCGGCTGGACGGGGTCGGACGGCGCTACGGCCTGCGCGGACCCTGGGTGCTGCGCGAGGTGCGACTCGACGTGCCGGAGGGCGCGCTGCTGCGCGTCGAAGGCACCAACGGCAGCGGGAAGTCCACCCTGCTGCGGCTGCTCGCCGGCATCGACCGGCCCACCGTCGGCCGTATCACCGGGCGTCCGCGCACCGCCTACGTGCCCGAACGGTTCCCGGCCGCCCTACCGTTCACCGCCGCCGGCTACCTCACCCACCTCGGCCGCGTCCACGGCCTGCGGACGCCGGACGCCGCCCGTCGCGCCGCCGAGTGGCTGGCCCGCTTCGGCGCCACCGGGCACGCCCGGACCCCGCTGGCCGAACTCTCCAAGGGGACGAGCCAGAAGGTCGCGGTCGCCCAGGCGCTGCTCGCCGAGCCCGAACTCCTCGTCCTGGACGAGGCGTGGACCGGCCTGGACCCGGCCGCCCGGGACGTCCTGGACCGGGCGGTCGCCGAACGGGTCGCCGCCGGCGGCACCGTGGTCTTCGTCGACCACGACCCGCGCCGACTGGCCGGCGCCTCGGACGCCCACTACCGCGTCGCGGACGGGCGACTGCTGCCCCGGGAACCCGGGGCGGTCGCCGCGGTGGTGCACGGCGCCGGCCCGCGAACCGTCGTCGAGGCGCAGGGCCCGCCGGACACCCGGCCGCCGGCCGACCTCCCCGGCGCCCCGGACCTCGTCCCCGGACCCGACGGCACCCTCTGGCTGACCGTCCCGGCCGCCCACTCCGATGCCCTGCTCCGCGCCCTGCTCACCGCGCGCCCGCCCTGGCACATCCGCGCGGTCACCACCGCCCAGGTGCCCGGCCCCGGCACGCCCGCCCCCGGAGAGAACCCCCGCTGATGACCGCCTCCCTGACCGCCCTGGTCCGCTATCAGGCGGCGCTGCTCACCGGTTCGTACCGCTGGCTGCCACCGCTCCTCGTCCACGCGGCGTTCCTTTCCATCGGCGTCCAGACCGGCGGCCCGATCCTGGACGCGTTCGGCTACGCCGCCGGTGGGTTGCTGCCGGTCACCGTCTGGCTGACCCGGATCTGCGTCACCAACGAGCCGCCCGCCGCCCGCAATTGCGCCGCGGCCGCCGTCGGACCCGGCCGGGTGCACCTGGCCGCCCTCCTGACCGCGGCCGGCGCCGCACTGCTCCTCGCGCTCGCCGGTACCGCCTTCGTCGCGCTGCTCTCCGACCCGCACTCCACCGGCCACCGGGTCGCCGTCCCGGTGCTGCCCGCGACCGCTGCCGGGCTGCTCACCGCACTGGTCTGCCTGCTGCTGGGCACCGCGATCGGCGCGCTGTGTTCCTGGCCGGTACTGCGCCGCCCCGGCTGGGGCGTCCCGACCGGACTGATCGCCGCACTGCTGGTGCTCGTCCTGGGCGCGTCGCCCGCCAACGCCGCTCTGACCGGCATGATCACCGGCTCCGAGCACGGCACCGTCACCGTGCCCTGGCTGCCGCTCGCCGCCGCGCTCCTGCTCGCGTCCGCCGCCGCGGCCCTGGCCTGCGCCCTCACCGGACGCCGCGGCTGACCGCCCCCGGTCCGGCCGGAGGCGTGTCCGGCCGCGCGACGTAGGCTCGCCCCATGCCGCGCACCGATCCGCACCTGGCAACCGATCCGCCCGACCGCAGCCCGGAGGCCACCGGCCCCGCCGCGGGTCCGCCGTACGCCGACTGCGTCGAGTGCGGCCGCCCGACCGAGTACCCGGCTTCGCGGCCCGGCATCGTCCGCTGCCCGGTCTGCGAATGGCAGGAGGCCCAGCGCTCGGCCTGCTCGGGCTGATCCGACCGGCACCCGCCGTCGGCCGCACACGACGATCCGACGGCGCCGCGTACGGGGCCGGCGTCTTGCGCGCCGCCTACGGGACCGACGCCTTGGACGCCGCCTACGGGACCAGCGTCTTGGCGTCCCGGGCCAGTGCGGTCAGGCGGGATATCGCGCGGAAGTACTTCTTCCGGTAGCCGCCGCGCAGCATCTCGTCGCTGAACAGCTCGTCGAAGGGCTTGCCGGAGGCCAACACCGGCACCTCGCGGTCGTAGAGCCGGTCGGCGAGCACCACCAGGCGCAGCGCGGTGGACTGGTCCGGTACCGCCTGGACGTCGGTGAGACAGACCGCCGAGATGCCGTCGCACATCGCGCCGTACCGGCTGGGGTGCACCGTCGACAGGTGGTCCAGCAGGGACGGGAAGTCATCGAGCGAGGCACCGGGGGTGCGGTGCGCCGCGCGGGTCACCGTCTCGCCGTCGTACGGGGCGGGCGCCTCCGGCAGGCCGCGGTGGCGGTAGTCCTCGCCGTCGATGCGCAGCGCGCGGAAGTGGGCGCTCAGGCCCTGGATCTCCCGCAGGAAGTCGGCGGCCGCGAACCGGCCCTCGCCGAGCTTGCCGGGCAGCGTGTTGGAGGTGGCGGCCAGCGCGACGCCCGCCTCCACCAACTTGCCCAGCAGGGTGGAGACCAGCACCGTGTCGCCGGGGTCGTCCAGCTCGAACTCGTCGATGCACAGCAGCCGGTGGCCGCCGAGGGTCCGTATGGTCTGCTGGAAGCCGAGCGCGCCGACCAGGTTGGTCAGCTCGACGAAGGTGCCGAACGCCTTGAGTTCGGGCTCCCCGGGGGTCGCGTGCCAGAGGGAGGCGAGCAGGTGGGTCTTGCCGACGCCGTAGCCGCCGTCCAGGTAGACCCCGCGCGGCCCCTTGGGGGCGGCGGGCTTCTTCGGCCCCCGGGAGAACCAGCGCCGCTTCCCGCCGGCGTCCGCGTCCGCCCCGCTGCCGATGCCCGCGGCGAAGGTCCGCAGGACCTGCACCGCCTCGGCCTGGCTGGGCTGTCCCGGGTCCGGGAGGTAGGTGTCGAAGCGGGCGCCCTGGAAGCGCGGCGGCGGCACCATCTCGGCGACCAGGCGCTCGGCCGGGACGTGCGGTGCGCGTGCGGTGAGCGCGGTGGGGAGCGCGGCGCCGTCCCCGTCGGCCGGGGACGTGGCTATCGGGGCGGGTGCGGAGGAGGGCTGGGAAGGTGACACAGCCGTCCAGCCTAGTCGCTGCGCGGTACCACCAGGCCCGGTGAGCGAGGCATGTCACACTGCGCCCATGCGACGCCTGTTCCCCCACCCTGCCCCGCCCGCCCCGGACGCCACCGTGGACGCCACGGCGGGGGCCGACCGGACCGCCGGTCCCGACTGGACCACCGACCGCGAGTGGACCCTGGACGAGCTGGCCGCGGCCTATGCGTATCCGGCGGCGGACGACCCGGTGCGGTCCGGTTGCTCCGGGTGGCTGCGCGCCAACATGGTGTCCTCCCTGGACGGCGCGGCGCATCACGAGGGCCGGTCGCAGCCGCTCTCCGGGGACGCCGACATGCGGATCTTCGGGGTGCTGCGGGCGCTCTCGGACGCGGTGGTGGTGGGCGCGGAAACGGTCCGGCGGGAGGGCTACCGGCCGGCCCGGGCCCGCGCCGGGTTCGCCGACCGGCGGGCCGCCGCCGGCCAGGGCCCGGCCCCCGCCATCGCGGTGGTGACCGCGGGCCTGGACCTGGACTTCTCCCTGCCGCTGTTCACCGAGCCGCTGGTGCCCACCCTGGTGCTGACCGGGGCCGGCGCCCCCGAGGACCGGGTGCGGGCGGCCCGCGCGGCCGGAGTCGAGGTGCTCTTCGCGGGCGAGGGGCGGGGCGTCGACCCGGCGCGGGTGGCGGCGGCGCTGGCCGAACGGGGACACACCCGGCTGCTCACCGAGGGCGGGCCGCGTCTGCTGGGGCAGTTCGCGGCGGCCGGGGCGCTGGACGAGATGTGCCTCTCGCTGGCCCCGGTGGTGGCGGTGGGCGCTGCGCAGCGGATCATGGACGGGCCCGCCGTGGCGGTTCCCGAGCGGTTCGCGCTGGTGTCCGTACTGGAGGAGTCCGGGTTCCTGTTCACCCGTTACCGCCGGTTCTGACAGTTCCGCTGGTCCGCAAAAGAGCGGAACTATCTGTTCCGCTTAGCTTCCGTTGGGCACACTAAAAGCCGACAGGTCCCGTGTGGCGACGGGGCAGGATGGTTTCTGTGGGCACCGTGGCAGACGGTGCGGAAGAGAAGAAGGGCGTCCGCCGTGTTCACGAGCGTATTGATGATCGAGAAGCCTCTGACGCCCGCCGACGTGGAGTTCGTCACCACCCTGCACGGTGACGATCCGGTCTCCTTCGTGGTCCTCATGCAGCCGCGCGGCAAACAGGACGTCCTGCTGCGGGCCATCGACGACGTCGCGCTCGGGGAGTTCGAGGACGCCGTACGGGAAGGCGAGGAGCCCGGTGGGGTGAACGCCGTGGTCCCCGCCGGGCAGGGGCTGGCGCACACCCTGGAGGCACTGCGTGCCGCCGGTTCCGAGGCGGTCGGGCAGGTGGTCGAGGACCATCCGCTGGACCTGCTGAAGTCGGTTGTCGACGAGATCGGTGCGGACGAGGTGATCGTGCTGACCGCCCCGCACTTCGTCGAGGAGTTCTTCCACCGCGACTGGGCCTCCCGGGCCCGCCACAAGGTCGGCGTCCCGGTCCTCAAGCTGTTCTCGCACGCCGCCGACGATCTGCCCCAGGAGTCCGGCGACGCCTGAGCCGGGACCGGCACGGCCCACCCGGCCCGTCCATCAATCTCGCGCCGCTCCTTCACTCGAACGGGGCATCTGTAGCTCACCACGATCCCGAATCGATGCGTTCCTGGTCAGAAAGCGGCCCGCAGCGGGCCGCATCCAGCACAGCCGAGGACCGGCGCATCGAGAAGAACGAGTACGTCGACGGCGCGGACGCCGAGGTCGTCGACGTACTCGGGGAAAGGGGCCGTCATGGCGGAGCAGCGGGAACCGGACGCGGAACGGGAGCGCAGCCGGGACGAGGACCGGGCCAGGCACGAGGAACGCGGCGGGGACCGGACGAGGCGGGGCGCCCCGGAGGCCGAGGAGGCGAAGCCCGGGGCGAGCGACCCCGCCAAGGGGCGGGAGGCCGGGAAACCGGGCCTGTTCCCCACCTTCTCGCACCGCGACGACTAGCGGTGGTTTGTTGACGGCGGCTGATTAACAAACCACCGCTAGGCCCTGTCCGACCCTGATCCACCCGACAGGCCCCAGCCCCAGTGCCACCCCTCCCCACCGGACAGGCGCCGGCCAACTGGCCGGCCAGCCACCCGCAGGGCGTACGGGACGGGCCGGCGCCCCCGCCCGTCCCGTACGGGACTCACACCCCGGCGCCCGCCCCCGAGGTCAGCCGCCCGTCCAGGACCTCCGCCACCGCGTCCACCGCGGCCAGGTGGGAACGGTCGTGGGTGACCAGCACCGTCGCGGTGCCGCGCTGATGCGTGAGGTCGGTCAGCAGGCCGAGGACCGCGGCGCCCCGCTCGTGGTCCAGCGCACTGGTCGGCTCGTCGACCAGCAGCACCGCGGGCTCGTTCATCAGCGCCCGGGCGATGTTGACCCGCTGCCGCTGGCCGCCCGACAACTGGTGCGGCCGCCGGTCCGCCTGCCCCGTAAGGCCCACCGCCGCCAGCAGCTCCCGCGCCCGGGACCGTGCCGTACGGGGCGAGCGGCCGTCCAGATGGGCCATCACCTGGAGCTGCTCGACCGCGGTCAGCGACGGCAGCAGGTTCGGCTGCTGGAAGACCGTTCCGATGCTGGTGCGGCGCAGTGTCGTCAGCTCGCCGCGACTCAGCCCCGCGGTGTCCGTGCCGTCGAGCACCACCCGCCCGCGGTCCGGTCGGATCAGCGTCGCGGCGACCGCCAGCAGGCTGGACTTGCCGGACCCCGACGGCCCGACCACGGCCGTCAGGCCGCCCGCCGGCACGGTCAGCGAGACCGCGTCCAGCGCGGTCAGCCGGCTGTCGCCGTCGGGGTAGGTGAGGGTGACATCGGTCAGTTCGAGGCTCATCGGGCACTTCCCAGGGCGGTCAGCGGGTCGACGGAGGTGATGCGGCGGATGGACAGCGCGGCGCCCACGGCACCCAACGCGATCATGATCAGGGCCGGGACCAGCACGGTCGACGGGTCGAGTACGAACGGCACGGCGCCGCCCACCGCGGCGCCCACCCCGGCCGCCACCGCGGTCCCCAGGCCGGTACCGAGCGCCAGGAGGACGACGGCCTGGCCGAGGGCGTCCCGCAGCAGGTAGCGGGTCGAGGCGCCGAGCGCCTTGAGCACCGCGACGTCACCACTGCGCTGGATCGTCCAGACCGTGAAGAACGCCCCGATGACCAGCGCGGAGATCGCGAACAGGAAGCCGCGCATCAGCTGGAGCGACCCGTTCTCGGCGCTGTACGAGCCGATCGCCGTCAGGGCGTCCGCCGCGCCCACCGTCCGGGTGTCGAGCTGCCGGTCCGCGGCGGCCAGACCGTCCGTCGAGGTGGTGGACAGGGCGAGCACCGTCGCACCCCCCGATCCCGCGCCGCCGGGGCTCCCGGACAGCCGGTGCCAGTCGTCCAGCGAGGCCCACACCACCGGCGTGTGGCTGTACATCGCCGCCCCCGACACGGCCGTCACGGCGAGCTTCCGGCCGCCCAGCGCGACCTGGCCACCGGCCCGTACGCCGAGCACCGCGGCGGCCTTCTCCGACAGCACCACCGCGCCGTCACCGGCCGGCCCCGAGGACGGCGCCAGACGGGACCCGGGGCGCACCCCGAACACCGACACCGCCGCCGACTTCCCGCCGGCACCCTCGGCCTTCGTGGTGGCGATGCCCAGCGGGTCCGCGCTCCGCACACCGGGCACCCGCGCCCACTCCCGCACCGTCCGTTCCGGCAGCCGGGAGTCGGTGAACGACGGTTTGCCGTCCCCGGCGGGGGCGGAGAAGACCAGGTGGTCGGCGGGCAGTGCGGTGATCGCCGAGGTGTTCTCCCGGCCCAGCCCCGCCGTCAGGCCGGACAGCAGCCCCACCAACACCGTGATCAGGGTGACGACGGTCCCCATCAGGGCGAACCGGCCCTTGGCGAATCTCAGATCTCTCCAGGCGACGAACACCGGCGCGGCCATCCTCGGATCGGTGCCGGGCCTGCTGCCCGGCGGCTGGCTCCCACCGTCGCCCGTCGCGGGGGTCCCGGGCATCGCGCCCAGGAGTGGTTCACCGCCGCCGAAAGATGCGGTCCGACCTCCACCTTTGGATGCCCGTGCTCCACCTTTCGATTGATGCCGGGCCCGGCACCGGCCCGTAGCCTGAAGGAGCCGTGACCGAAGAAGCCAGGACCGACCACTCCCTCACCCCCGTCCTGCGCGCGCTGCGCCTGTGCCTCCACCTGATGGTGGCCGCGCTGCTCGCGCTCGCCGCCGTCCGCGCGCTCGCCGACGGGGCACCCACCGCCCCGGCCGTGCTCGCCACCGCCGTGGTCCTGCTGGCGCTCTACGTCCTCGGCCCCGTACTGCCCCGGGTCCGCAGCTCCTCCCGCGCCGCCGCGCTCTGGCTCGCCGCCGTGGTCGCGGTCTGGATGGTGCTGCTGGCGCTCACCCCGGACGGCGTCTGGCTGGCCTTCCCGCTCTTCTTCGTCCAGCTGCACCTGCTGCCGCTGCGCTGGGCGCTGCCCGCCGTCGCGGCCAGTACGGCCCTCGCCATCGCCGGATTCGCCTGGCACACCCGCTCGCTCAGCGTCGGCACGATCATCGGCCCCGTCCTGGGCGCGGCGGTCGCGGTCGCCGTCGTCCTCGGCTACCAGGCCCTCTACCGGGAGAGCGAGCAGCGCCGCCGCCTCATCGAGGAGCTCACCGCCGCCCGCAGCGAACTGGCCGCCGCCGAACGCGCCGCCGGCGTCCTCGCCGAACGCGAGCGCCTGGCCCGCGAGATCCACGACACCCTCGCCCAGGGCCTCTCCAGCATCCAGCTGCTGCTCCGGGCCGCCGAACGCGCCGTACCGGAGCGGCCGGAGACCGCCCTCGGCCACATCCGGCAGGCCCGCACGGCCGCCGTCGACAACCTCGCCGAGGCGCGCCGCTTCGTCCGCGCCCTGAGCCCGCCCGACCTGGAGGCCGGTTCGCTGCCGGCCGCCCTGGAGCGGCTGTGCGCCGCCACCGCCCGCACCTCCGGACTGGCCGTGCACTGCCAGGTCTCCGGCGTCCCCGCCCCCCTGCCCACCCCGCACGAGGTCGCCCTGCTGCGCATCGCCCAGTCCGCGCTCGCCAACACCGTCCAGCACGCCGCCGCCGGTCGCGTCGAGCTGACCCTCAGCTACATGGACACCGAGGTCGCCCTGGACGTCGTCGACGACGGCGCCGGGTTCGTGCCCTCCGAGGTGCCGCCGCCCGGCTCCGGGGCCGGCGGCTCCGGCTTCGGGCTGGCCGCGATGCGCGCCCGGGCCCGCGCCCTCCAGGGCACCCTCGCCGTCGAGTCGGCCCCCGGGGAGGGCACCGCGCTCGCCGTCACCCTGCCCTGCCCCGAACCGACCGCCGTCCCCGAGACCCCTCTGGGGGCCGCCCCGTGACCGCACCCGCCACCCCCGTCCGGCTGCTGCTCGCCGACGACCACCCCGTCGTCCGGGCCGGACTCCGCGCCGTCCTGGAGACCGAGCCGGACTTCGAGATCGCCGCCGACGTCCCCACCGCCGAGGAGGCCGTGGAACTGGCCGGCCGGCTCGGCGTCGACGTGGTCCTCATGGACCTCCAGTTCGGCGGCCGGATGCTGGGGTCCCGGGCCACCGCCGAGATCACCGCCCGTCCCGGCGCGCCCCGCGTCCTGATCCTCACCACCTACGACAGCGACGCCGACATCCTCGCCGCCATCGAGGCCGGCGCCACCGGCTACCTCCTCAAGGACGCCCCGCCGGACGAGCTGGCCGCCGCGGTGCGGTCCGCCGCGGCCGGGAAGTCCGCGCTCGCCCCCACCGTCGCGCTGCGCCTCATGGACCGGATGCGGACACCCGCCACCGCCCTCTCCCGCCGCGAGACCGAGGTCCTCCAGCTCGTCGCCGACGGCCTCTCCAACGCGGCGATCAGCAAACAGCTCTTCCTCAGCCAGGCGACCGTCAAGTCCCACCTCGTCCACATCTACGCCAAGCTGGGCGTCGACTCCCGCACCGCCGCGGTCGCCGCCGCCACCGCGCAGGGCCTGATCCGCCGCTGAGCGCCCCGATCGGGCGCTTCGACGCGTGGCGCACACCGCCGCGGGGTCGCGGACCGCCGCTGTCGGTGCCGGGTGCGAGAATCGTCCGCAGCACGACGTACGACACGACGGACGTACGACACGACGCACGACCGGCACGACCGCACCACCCGCACGCCACGCTCGACGATCAGGGAGACCCACCCATGGCACCCGCCATCCCAGCCTCGATGGAACGGCCGCACTTCATCGGCATCGGCGGCGCCGGCATGTCGGGCATCGCGAAGATCCTCGCGAAGCGCGGCGCCGAGGTGGCGGGCAGCGACGCCAAGGACTCCGCGACCGCCCAGGCCCTGCGCGACCTCGGAGCCACCGTCCACATCGGGCACGCCGCCGAGCACCTCGCCCAGGACGCCACATGCGTGGTGGTCTCCTCCGCGATCCGCTCCGACAACCCCGAGCTGGCCGCCGCCCAGCAGCGCGGCATCCCCGTCGTCCACCGCTCCGACGCCCTCGCCGCCCTGATGGACGGCCTGCGCGCCATCGCCGTCGCCGGCACCCACGGCAAGACCACCACCACGTCGATGCTCGCCGTCTCCCTCGGCGCCCTCGGCCTCAAGCCGTCGTACGCCATCGGCGGCGACCTGGACGCCCCCGGCTCCAACGCCGAGCACGGCACCGGCCGGATCTTCGTCGCCGAGGCCGACGAGAGCGACCGCAGCTTCCACAAGTACGCCCCCGAGGTCGCCATCGTCCTCAACGTCGAGCTGGACCACCACGCCAACTACGCCTCGATGGACGAGATCTACGCGTCCTTCGAGACCTTCGCCGACCGCATCCGCCCCGGCGGCACCCTGGTCGTCTCCGCCGACCACCCCGGCGCCCGCGAGCTCACCGCCCGGCTCGCCGGCCGCGACGGCATCGAGATCGTCACCTACGGCGAGTCCAAGGACGCCGACGTCCGCATCCTCCAGATCACCCCGCACGGCCTGGCCAGCGACGTCACCGTCACCCTCACCAGCGGCAAGATCCTCACCTTCACCGTCTCCGTCCCCGGCCGGCACTACGCCGGCAACGCCGTCGCCGCACTGGCCGCCGGGGTCGCCCTCGACCTCCCGCCGCACCAGCTCGCCGACGCCCTCGGCAAGTACACCGGCGTCAAGCGCCGCCTCCAGCTCAAGGGCGAGGCCGCCGGCGTCCAGGTCATCGACTCCTACGCCCACCACCCCACCGAGATGACCGCCGACCTGGAGGCCATCCGCGGCGCCACCGAGGAGGCCGGCGGCCGCATCTTCGTGGTCTTCCAGCCGCACCTCTACTCCCGCACCCAGGAGCTGGCCACCGAGATGGGCCAGGCGCTCGCCCTCGCCGACGCCTCCGTCGTCCTGGACATCTACCCGGCCCGCGAGGACCCGATCCCGGGCGTCACCAGCGCCCTGATCACCGACGCCGCCCGGGCCGCCGGCGCCCAGGTCACCCCCGAGGCCGAAAAGAGCGCGGTCCCGGACCTCATCGCCGGAATGACCAGGCCCGGTGACCTTGTTCTCACCATGGGCGCGGGCGATGTGACCGACCTCGGCCCCGCCATCCTGTCCCGCCTGGGCGCATGAGCTGAGGAGGCCCCCGATGACGTACGAGATCGACAAGCCCGACGAGCAGTGGCGCGCCGAACTGACCCCGGCCGAGTACCACGTCCTGCGTCAGGGCGGCACCGAGCCCGCCTTCGTCGGCGAGTACACCGACACCAAGACCACCGGCGCCTACTCCTGCCGCGCCTGCGGCGCCGAGCTGTTCCGCTCCGACACCAAGTTCGAAAGCCACTGCGGCTGGCCGAGCTTCTACGACCCCAAGGACACCGACGCCGTCGAGCTCCTGGAGGACCGCGGCCACGGCATGGTCCGCACCGAGGTCCGCTGCGCCCGCTGCGGCTCGCATCTGGGGCACGTCTTCGAGGGGGAGGGCTACCCGACGCCGACGGACCAGAGGTACTGCATCAACTCGATCTCGCTGCGGCTGGCTCCGGACGAGAGCTGAGGTCTGCGCCGGTCGTGGCTGTGGCTGTGGTTTTGGTAGCCGCCGTGGCTGTTTGACGTGCCGTCAGTGGTTGGGGTGACGTGCTGATGCCCGCGCCCCGGTGATCGGGGAGCGGGCATCCGGGCTGTTGGGGGCGACGTCCCGCCAGCCCGACGGGTCAGATCAGTGGCGCACCGAGTGCGTCCGGCTTCGCGTGCCGAGCCCTCGCCACGGCGGCGGCGCTGCGCGGAGGCTTCCCCTTACAGGCGGACGACGTTGTTGCATCCCTCGGACGAGCCGATCCTGGTGGCCTGCACGCCCCGCCTGTCCTTCCACCCGTGCCCGTGGCCCAGGAAGCCGTCCAAGAACCCGGCCTGACCGAATACGTCGACGTTCCTGTCGACTGCCCGGCATGAGGTGTGCTGCAGGACGACGAGCTTGCGGCCGTGCGATCTGCCGTGCTGATGTCTGCCGCTCGACTGCTGCCGGGAAATGTTCTGGTGGCTCGGCTGGGGGTGGCTGTCGCCACGGTCCGTCCCGCAATGGGCGTAGGCGGTGCCTGCGCCGACGAGGCCGACGCTGCCGAGAACGGTCATTACGACGGCAGCCTTGCGAAGCTTGCGCATGTCATCTCCGAAAATCGATCGGATGCGATCAGTAATTGATCAACTTCATACGGTTAGTGGAGATTAATGCAAAATGCGACGCACTTACTTGGGACGCGCCGAATCCCGTGGCTGTCGCTCGCGGGTGCCGCCCACGCCGCTTCGACGGTGGGGCCGGCTGTTGAACCCCCAGCCGCGCGCCCGGCTCGGCCGGCGCCCGGACGCCGGCCCGCGCCCGGGCACCGTCCCCGGCGCATGGGCACGGTGCCCGGGTGGTGAACCGAACTACCCCCGGCTGAAGGGGAGTTTCGCGGTGAGCCAGGTGACCAGCTCGTTGGGGTTGCGGCTCTGGGTCCACAGCCGGCCGGGGCCGGTGAACTCGAAGACGAGGCCCTCGCCGGACTTGAGGGTCTGCATCAGCCCGCGGGCCACCTTGCGCGTGGTGTAGGAGACGCCGTCACCGAACGCGACCAGATGCCCGGAGTCGAGCACCATCTGCTCGCCGGGCTGCAACTCGACCTCGTCCAGCGCCCCGTAACAGGTGGCGAGAACCTGACCCTGTCCCTCGGCGCGCACCAGGAAGCCGCCCTCGCCACCGGCCAGGTTCTTGAACCCGCCCCACTTGGTGTCGAGGTCGATGCCTTCGGACGAGCACAGCCACGCGCCGCGGGCGAGGTTGACGCCGCCGTCGACGGCGACGCTGGTCACATCGCCGGGAAGGCGCGCGGTGAGATCGACCCAGCCGCCCTCGGCTCCTGCCGTGAAACGGGTGACGAAGAGGGACTCGCCGCCCAGGACGCTGCGCTTGAGCCCCTTGAACAGGCCGCCCTCGGCCTTCGCCTCGACGCCGATCCCCGCGGAGGTGGCCATCATCGCCCCGGACTCGGCGCGGACGACCTCGCCCGCCACCAGGTGCACCCGGGCCACCGCGAACGAGGGGCTGTGTCGTACTTCGATCTTCATGTCGGCCCTTTTGACGGAGTGGTTCTCAGTCTTTGACGGAGTGGTTCTCGGTGGATCGCATGCTACGGGCGACGCTGCGCACCGCGGCCCGGCCGAAAGCCTTCGGAGGCTCCAGAGGCGTAGGAGGTATGGCCCATCGGGTCCCCCCCCCGGGCGGCAATGGCTCCGGTATGGCCCGCCGCATCCGCCAGGTCTCCGCGTCTCGCGCGCCGTGACCGCCACACGCTCGAACGCGATTGCGAAGCGCGCCGTGGCTGCGGTGCCCGGACGGGCTGGTGACGCGGCTGCCTCGGCTTGCCGGCGCGCTGGGCGGCGATGTGCTGGGCGGCGCTGCGCAGAGCTTCGCCGTCGAAGTCGCCGGAGTGGCGCAACGGGGCGCCGGGGGCGGCGAGTTGGCGCAGGGGCGGGATGGCCGCGCTGCGGGCCCGCGATGTCGACCAGGCCCCACCCCCGTAACTTCCGCGACGCCGCCGCCAGGTCGTCCTCGGTCGGGGTGTCGGACCGTGCCGCTGCCTGGTCCGCGACGGCTGGCGGCCCCTTTTGTCGGGGCCAGATCGTTTCCCCGGCCTGCTGTGGCGGGGATACAGTCCAGCCAGATACCGAACCCAGGGACCAGGGGAGGGGGCTGGCGTGTTCGAGATCGTGACGGTGGGAGCGCTCACCGCATTCCTCACCGCGGTAGGAAATGGCGCCGCGGGAGAGATGGGCAAGCAGGTGCTCGTGTCGACGGGCGCGCTGGTGCGACGGACCCTGGGGCGAGAGGCACCGCTCCCGGCGAGTCCGACGGGGTGGGAGGCGCTGGCGCAGGAGCTGCACGCGCGACTGGGCCGGGACCGGCAGCAGAACGGCGAGTGGGCTCAGCTCTTGCGGAGCATGCCGGCCCCCGCGCCACCGCTGACCCCCGGAGCCGGACTGCCGCCCGCCACCAGGAACTTCACCGACCGCCAGCGGGTACTGAAGGAGCTGACCCGGGAGGCGGTTCGGCCGGCCGCGGGTCGGCCGCGGGCCGCCCTGCTCCACGGGCCCCCGGGGATCGGCACCACCGCCGTGGGCCTGTACTGGGGCGCCGCCGAGATCGCCCGGTACCCCGACGGACAGTTCTACGTCGACCTCCGTGACGAAGCCGCGGAGAACGGTCCGGGGCCGTCCGAGGTCCTGCTGCGCCTGTTGCGGAAAATGGGGGTCGAGCGGGAACGCGTCCCACCCACGGAGGCCGGGCGCGAGGAGCTGTACCGGCGGCTGACGGCCGGCCGCAGGGCGCTGGTGGTGATCGACCACGCCGCACGCGTCGCACAGGTCCGCAACCTCATCCCCGCCACCCCCTCCGTCTTCCTCCTGGTGATCGCGTCCGGACCGGCCTTCGCGCTGGAGGCGGAACGCATCGCCGTACCGCAGCTGAAGGACCGGGACGCGGTGAAGATGCTCAGGAAGGTCGCCGGACCGGAGAAAGTGGCGCACGCCAAGTCGCAGTTGCCGGCGCTGCTGGGCCGCTGTGCGGGCAACGCGTTCGCCCTGAAGGCGGCCGCGATGCGCCTGTTGACCGCGGAACCGCCGCACCCGGACCCGGCGGACGCTCCCACCGGGCGCTCTCCGGTGCACGGCATGGCCCGGGCCGCGTGCCGCGAGCTCGGCCCGGAGGCGGCGAGGCTGTGCCGGCTGGCTGCGGTGGGCGGCTGGCCCGCGTTCGACGCCGACCTGGCCGGGGCCGCCGCGGACGTCGCCCCGGAGGACGCCGCCCGGATGCTGACCGAAGCGGTGGACGTGCAGTTGGTGGAGCCCCTGCACGAGGGCCGCTACCGCTTCCGTCCCGAGGTGCGGCGACTCCTGGCGGACGCCGCGGGGTCGGAGCACGGAATCGCGGAGTGCGCCGCGGCGGTGTCCCGCGTACTCGACCGCCTGCTGAACCGAGCGCTGCACGCCGCACATGCCGCGCTGCCGCGGAGCTGGCGGGTCGAGCCCGCGCCGGTGGACGGCACGCCGTACCGCGACGAGGCCGCGGGCATGGCGGCGTTGCGGGTCGAGGCCGCGAATGTGATCCGGGCGGTCTCCGTGGCCGACGCCTACGGGCACCTCGACGTGGCGCTGCGGCTGGCCCGCGCGCTGTGGCCGCTGCAACTGAAGGCCGGGTACTGGGACGAGGCGCTGCCCGCTCTCCAGATCGCGGCCCGGTGCGCCGACGAGCACCATCCGGATACGCGCACGGCAGCCGCCCTCCACTTCCAACTCGGCCACTGCTTCGGCGAACTGCGGCGATGGGAGGAGGCCGACCGCGAGACGCACCTCGCCGTCACGGGAGAGCGCGCGGCGGGCCACCTGCGGGGGGAGGCGTCGTCCGTGGAGCTGTCGGGCCTGCTGATGCTGAGTCAATGGCGGTACGGAGCGGCGTACGAGCGGTTCGTCGAGGCGGAGCAGTTGTACCGACGGATCTCCGCCGAGCAGAACGGCGCGGAGGACCTGCCGCGCGCCCTCGCCCTGGCCGAGCGCCACCAAGGGCGTGCCCTGCGCGGCTTGGGGCAGTTGGCGGAATCCCGCGTCCGCCTTGAGCGCGCACGGGACTTCTTCGCGGAACAGGGCGAGGCGTACAACCAGGGCCGCGTGCTCACCGACCTCGCCGAGACGCTGCACGACGCCGGCGACGATGCCGCGGCGCTGGCCGGGATCGCCGAGGCCGAACGCCTGCTCACGCCGGAGGGGGCGACTCCGCATCTGGAGTACCTCGCTCGGCTCCGGGAGCGTTGCGAAGCCGGGGAGTAGCAGCCGTCACCGGGTGCACACCACCGGGTGCACGCCGCCGGCCGCGTGCACCCGGAGCGTCGCCCCGCCCGGCGGCACCTCGCCGCCGCGCACCAACCACGCGTGCAGCGCAGAGGCGTACGCCGCCGGGTCGGCGTCCGCGCCCGGGCCCGCCGACAGCCGGAACACACCGAGGTGCCGGGTGCGCACGGTGCAGCGGTCCGGCCCGCTGACGTACGCGGCGAGTGCGCAGTGCGGATGACGGTGCAGTATCTCCGCGGTCCACTCGTCCGGGCCACCCAGGCAGGGGTCGTCCGGCGGCCCGTCACGCCAGATCACGTCGGCCGTCGCCAGGTCTCCGGGATCGCGGGTGTCCTCGTGCACGGCGCGGTGCGTTTCGCCGGCGGCGTCGTACGGATGCCCGGTGGATCGCTCGATCATGACGTCCGTACCGCGGACCTGCGTACGGACGTCCAGCGGGTTGGTGCGGCGCGGGGGATCGTGCGGCGGTAGCGGCAGCGGTTCCAGCAGCGCGGGAGTGGCGGGCCGGGGGAGATCCAGCAGTGTGTAGAAGTGCCGTCGCAGGAGTTCCGCCGAGGCTCCCGGGGCCGAGGTGGTGTACTCCGCCGGCCCGGCGAGCGGTCGGTGCCGCGCCAGCAGCTCCACCAACTGGTCGCGCAACGGGGCATGGGGGTCGAGCCGCGGAGCGTCCCGGACGAACGCCGCGAGCGGCGCCTCCGGGTCGAGTCGGTCCTCCCCGGCGGCCGCCAGCAGCACCGGGATGCCCAGCGCCGCGGCGTAGTAGGAGACCGCCCCGAAGTCCCCCAGCACGACGTCCGCGGCCAGAAGGGCCTGCCGCCACGCGCGCACGGGGTCGATCAGGGCCAGCCCGCTGCGACGGGCACGGTCGAGCCACATGCGGATCTGGCCCGGGCCGTGGCCGTACCAGATGTTCGGATGCAGGACGGCTGCCAGCCGGTAGTCGTCGGCCGGCAGTTCGGCGGCGATCCGGGGCAGCAGGCTCGGCAGGACGTCCTGCTCACCGCCGTTTCCGAACAGACCTTCCGGGTTCCAGGTCGAGTTCAGGACGATGAGCCGTTGGCCGCGGCGCACGCCGAGGGCCCGCCGGAACCGTTCCCGGTACGGGCGGGCGGCCAGCATGCGGTCGAAGCAGGGGTCGCCGGCGAGTACGGCTGCTTTCTCGGCTTCGGGGCATACGCGGAGCAACCGTTCCCGTTGTTCCGGATGCGACAGGACGAGCCCGTCCACGAACGGCCTGCCGTCCGCGAGCAGCCATTCCGGCGACAGTCCGAAGGTCGGCTCCCGGCTCCCGGCTCCCGGCTCCCGGCTCCCGGCTCCCGGCTCCCGGCTCCCGGCTCCCGGCTCCCGGCTCCCGGCTCCCGGCTCCCGGCTTGGCCAGCTTTTTAGTGTATCCAACACCGTGCGACAAAACAGTCAATTTGCCGCGGATCGCGTGCAGTTGACCGCCGAAACTGGCGGATACGGCGAGGTCCACGGGTGTCCGCAGCGCCTGCTCCCAGGGCACCACCGGCAGGCCCAACTCGGCGAACAGCTCGCGGATCCCGCCGTGGAACGCGGACGATTCCGTCGAGGTGACCAGCAGTTGCACCCGGAAGTCATCGTGGAACAGCGGCAGTACGTCCAGCAGGCGCCCGGCGGAGGTGACGTTGTGCACCACGAGCAGAACGCGACGAGACGTCGCCCGGCTGACCCAACGATCGGAGCCTTCCCCGACCGGCACGCGTATCACCGGGGGATCGGATGGCCCCACCTGTCACCTCCTGCTGGCTGCACAGCCTCCGCGGCGCTTCCACCCTAGCGTCGGACCCGGAGGCCGGGGCGACCCGGCCGGCGGGGGCACCAGCGGGTGCCCCCGCGCGGGACGAACGGGTGACGGGCCGTCAGGCGGGCACCGTCACCGCCGTCATCACCAGCCCCGCCCCGATCAGCCACCCGCCGCTGAACTCGGTGAGGCGCCGGCCGTCCACCACCGGGCCGGGCACCAGCAACCGGGCGGTGAACGTGGCGTCGGTCGGGTCGAGGGTGAGGTGGGCCTCCTCGAAGCCCAGCCAACGGCCGGTGAGCGGGTACCACGCCTTGTAGACGCTCTCCTTGGCGCTGAAGATCAGACGGTCCCAGCAGATCTCCGGCTGGTGCGCGGCGAGGCGGGAGATCTGCGTCCGCTCGTCGGGGAGCGTCACGAGGTCCAGGACGCCGGAGTCCTCGATGGGCGCGTGCGGCTCCGCGTCGACGCCCACGGAGCGGAGGTCCGTCGCCCGGGCCACGGCGGCGCCGCGGTAGCCGGTGCAGTGGGTCATCGCGCCGACGATGCCGGTCGGCCAGATCGGGGCGCGGCCGGCCCCGGGCAGCACCGGTGCGGGGGCGATCCCGAAGGCGGTCAGGGCTCGGCGGGCGCAGTTGCGGACCGTGCCGAATTCCCGTTGCCGGTGCGGCACCGCCTCGGCCACCAGCGCGAACTCCTCCGGATACATCTCCGAGAGCGGGTCGTCGTGGAAGGACTCGGCGGTCGCTATCGGCGCGGGCAGCAGCTTCTCGATCACGCGGGCACTCCGGTGGTGGCGACGGGCAGGATCTGGACCGGGCGGCCGGGGGAGCCGGAGCGACGCCGCCATTCGCGAGGGTAACCGAGCGACACCTCCTGGTGGGGAACTCCGTCCCACAGGAGCAGCCGCGGGATGTGCAGGTGCCCGTAGACCACCGTGGTGGCGCGGAACCGGCGGGGCCAGTCGGCGGTGGCCTCCGTCCCGCACCACAGCGCGAACTCCGGGTACCACAGGGGTCTGGTGGGCTCGCGGACCAGTGGCCAGTGGTTGATCAGGACCGTCGGCAGGTCCGCCGGGAGGGCCGCGAGCCGGGCCTCGGTCTCCGCCACCCGGGCCCGGCACCACGCCTCGCGGGTCGGGTAGGGGTCGGGGTGCAGGAAGTATTCGTCGGTGCAGACGACCCCCGCCTTCTCGGCGAGCGCCAGGGCCTGTTCCTTGGTTCCCATGCCGGGCATCCGGAAGGAGTAGTCGTAGAGGACGAAGAGCGGCGCGAGGGCGACCGGGCCGCCCGCGCCCTCCCAGACGGGATAGGGGTCCTCGGGGGTGACCACCCCCAACTCCCGGCAGATCTCGACCAGATGCTCGTAACGGGCCACGCCGCGCAGCTGTACCGGATCCTTGGCGGGGGTCCACAGTTCGTGGTTGCCGGGCACCCACACCACCTTGGCGAACCGTTCGCTGAGTCGGCCGAGCGCCCAGCGGATGTCCTCGACGTACTCCCCGACGTCCCCGGCCACCAGCAGCCAGTCGTCGTCGGACTCCGGTCTTAACCGCTCGACGATGTCGCGGTTCTCGTCGTACCGGACGTGCAGATCACTGACGGCCACTAGTCGGCCCTCGCGCGAGGCGGGGGCCGGCGCGGCCGTGGCATGCTCGGCGCCGGGGGCGAAGGTGCGGATCTCATATGTCACCTCAGCAGTAAAGACGGTGCGGAGGGGAGAGTGAAGCGCCTCCTGGAATCCAGGGGGTGTGCCGCGGGCCTCCCCGACCCGGCCGGGGGACCGCGAGCCGGCGGCGCCCCGGCGTGCGCGGCCGTCAGCGGGCGCCGGGGGAGGGGGCGCCGGGGGAGGGGGCGCCACCGCGCCGGATGCGGGTGGCCAGCCACAGGTCGAAACGGTCGTCGGGGTCGTCGAGGTGGCGCCCGGTGAGGTCCATCGCCTTGTCCAGGCGGTTGCGTACGGTGTGCCGGTGGACGCCGAGCCGGCGGCTGGTGGCGTCCCAGGCACCGCCGGTCTCCAGCCAGGCGGCGAGGGTGGCGATCAGCTCCTCGCCGTTGTCGGCCAGGTCCAGCGGGCCGAGCACGGTATCGGCGTAGCCGTGCAGCGTCCGCCGGTCGCCCAGGTCCAGCAACAGCCGGGCGGCCTCGCTCTGCCGGGCCTCCGCGGGCGCCCCGCTGGTCCGGCTGACCGCCAGCAGCCCGGTCGCCTGCCGCAGCGACACCCGGACCGCCTCCGGCGCGGTGGCCGGACCGATGCCCGCCGGACAGTGCGGTGCGAACCGGCCGAGCACCGCGTGGATGTCCAACTCCTCGCCCACCACCGCCTCGATCACCGGCCCCGGCGCGGACCCCGGCCCGCCGGTCACCCTCACCAGCCCGCCGGGCATCGCCAGCGCCAGATCGGCCGCCATCTCCTGGGCCGCGCCCTCCGACAGCCCGGCCCGTGCGGGTGCGCCGCCGGCGGTCCGCGGCCCGGTGACGGGCGCCGCCTCCACGACGACCGCCCGCACCCGCTCCGCGGACAGTCCCACCGACGCCAGCATGTCCCTGGCCCGGTCCGCCGCCAGGTCCTCGTCCGCCAGCAGCTCGGACAGGAGCGCCGACCGCCGCCGGCGCTCCGGCTCGTCCCGCAGGTGGCGTCGCTCCAGCTCCAGGGAGAGCAGCGAGATCAGTCCGGGGACGACGGACCGGGCGGCGTCGTCAGGCCGGCCGGTGAGCAGCAGCAGCCCGCGCAGCCGGCGGGCGCCGAGCGGCTGCACCTCCAGCTGCTGGCCGCCGGCGGTGCTGGTGGCACTGCCGCGCAGCCCCCGCGCGGCGACCCGTTCGACCAGGTCGCGGGCGTGTGCGAGCGGGGTCCGGGGCTCCTGCTCGGCGGCCGCCAGCTGCCGCCCCACCGGGTCGAGGACCGTGGCGCCGACCCCGGTGGCCGCCGTCCACTCCGCCAGCATCGGTTGCAGCCCGTCGCTGGTCGCCGCGGCCGCGGTCAGCCGCCGCTGGGTGGCGAAGGCCCGGTGCAGCACCTCCCGCTGCTCGGTGGCCCGGGCGTCGAAGACCGCCTTGGTGACCGCGATGAACGGGACCTCGTCCGGCACCGTCAGCAGCGGCAGCCCCGCCTCCTGCGCCGCCGTGACCAGCGGTTCCGGCGCTTCCTCGTACGGCAGCCCCTGCCCCAGCCCGAGCGCCAGGCAGGCCGCGCCGCCCTCGGCCACGTCCCGGACGTAGGCGCGGCAGTCCGCCGGCTCCATCGGCAGCAGCAGCCCGATGGTCATCAGCAGCTCGCCGCCCTGTAGCCACTTCCCCGGGTGCAGGAGGTCGGAGACGGTCGCCGCCTCGATGGTGCGGGACAGTAGCTCCTGCGGTACGTCGTAGGTGAGGGCCAGATGGAGGCCGGGCTGGGCCAGCAGGTCCGAGATACGCAGCGGCATAGACATAGTGTCCACCACATATCTATTGAATCGACGATCGGGCGATCGAGTCCCGGCGAGCGGGCGCCTAGGTTCACACCACCGCGGAATCCGCAGTTCCCCACCGGCTGCCCGCGGCACCACCCGCACACCCTGTCGCCACGCCCGAGGAGTAACCCATGGATCCCACGGCACCCATGGAAGGCACGAGCGAGGGGCGAGGCTCCCGCATGATCGAGGTCCGCTCCATCGACTACGTACCCGTCCGCGAACGGCACGGGAAGGTGTGGCACCAGGGTCCGTTCTGGTTCACCGGCAACTTCGTGCTCACCACGATGGTCACCGGCTTCCTCGGCCCGGCCCTCGGCCTGAGCCTGCCCGCCTCCGTGGCCGCCGTCATCCTCGGCGCCTGCTTCGGCACCTTCTTCATGGCCTTCCACGCCAACCAGGGCCCCCGGATGGGCCTGCCGCAGATGATCCAGTCGCGGGCCCAGTTCGGCATCCGCGGCGCGATCGTCCCGTTCGCCGCCGTGGTCTTCGTCTACGTCGGGTTCAACGTCTTCAACGTGGTCCTGGCCGCCCAGGGCCTGCGGACCGTCTTCCCCGGCGGCACCACCCTCTGGTACGTGCTGATCATCGGCGTCGCCATCGTGCTCGCCGTGGTCGGCCACGACCTGCTGCACCTGGTCCAACGCTGGCTCACCTACGTGCTGATCGTGGTCTTCGGCGTGCTGACCGTCGGTGCGCTGGTCCAGCTCGACCCGCACTCCGCGGCCGCCGCCGGGCACGCCGCGCACGGCTCCTGGACGTCGTTCCTGGTGGTCTTCTCCGCCGCGGCCGGCTACCAGATCAGCTACGCCGTCTACGTCTCGGACTACTCCCGCTACCTGCCCCGCGACGTCTCCGCGCGCAAGGTCATCTGGTGGACCTACGCGGGCGCGGCCGGCTCCGCCGCCTGGCTGATGTCGCTGGGTGCCCTGCTCGCCTCGGCCCTGCCGCACCCGGACGCGATCAGCGGCATCCGGCAGGTCGGCAACGCGATCGTCCCCGGTTTCGGCACCTTCGCGGTGGTCGTCTCGTCCGTCGCCCTGGTCGGCATCATGGCCGTCAACGCGTACGGCGCGATGCTCACCACCACCAGCGCGATCGACGCCTTCCGCACGGTCAAGCCGACCGTCCGGATCCGGATCGCCGGCATCGTGGCCATCGGCCTGATCGTCTTCACCGTGGCGATGCTGCTCCCGGAGAACTACCTGGAGAGCTTCAACACCTTCGTCCTGATGATGCTCTACTTCCTGATCCCGTGGACGGCGGTCAACCTGGTCGACTTCTACTGGGTCCGGCGCGGCCACTACGCGGTCACCGCGATCTTCAACCCGGCCGGCATCTACGGGCGCTGGTCCTGGCGCGGTATCACCGCCTACGTCGCGGGCTTCGTCGCGATGGTCCCGTTCTTCTCCACCTCCTTCTACACCGGCCCGATCACCAAGGCGCTGGGCGGCGCGGACCTCTCCTTCGTGCCCGGCCTGCTGGTCGGCGGCGGCCTGTACTACCTGCTCACCCGCAGCCTCGACCAGGCGGCGGAGGCGGCGGCGGTCGCCGAGAGCGAGCGCGAGCTGGAGGGAACCGAGGAGGACGGGGCGGCGGCCGCCGCGGCCTCGCACGGCTGACGCGCAGGGCGGCACGGGCCGCCCGGGGCCGCCGCGCACCAGCGGATGAGCTGACCCGTTCGTCCCGCTATGGTCGGTCGGTAGGGATACGTCCTGCCGACCGATCGGCGTTTTCCGGCCATCCGGCCTTCGAGTCGCCCGGCCCCTCGGGTCGTCCGGCCCTCGGGCCACTGGGCCGCCCGGACGAAGGGAAGTGAGCGCACCATGCAGGTGGCGTTTCTGGTGGCCCCCGCGGGCACCGAACAGGCCGAGCTGACCGAACCCTGGCAGGCGGTCACCGCCGCGGGCGGCACGCCCACGCTGATCTCCACCAGGTCGGGTCGGATCCAGGCGTTCCACCACCTCGACAAGGCCGACACCTTCCCCGTCGACCTGACCGTGGACGCGGCGTCCGTCGCGGACTTCGACGCCCTGGTCCTCCCCGGCGGGGTGGCCAACCCCGACGCCCTCCGCCTGGACAAGGGGGCGATCTCCCTCATCGCGGCCTTCTTCGAGACCGGCAAACCGGTCGCGGCCATCTGCCACGCCCCCTGGACCCTGATCGAGGCCGACGTGGTCCGGGGCCGCACCCTCACGTCCTGGCCCAGCCTGCGGACCGACATCCGCAACGCCGGCGGCACCTGGGTCGACAAACAGGTCGTCGTGTGCACCCAGGCCGCCAACACCCTCGTCACCAGCCGCAGACCCGCCGACCTGCCCGCCTTCTGCAAGGCGCTGGTCGAGGAGTTCGCACGCTGAACCGCGGTGCGGCACGTCCTCGGGTCACGACGGCCGTGCCGCCGCCCCTCAGACCGGTCCGTAGACGGCGGCCCGGGCCCCGGTGAGCAGGGCCCAGTAGGGGTCGCCGTACGACCAGTGCCACCACTCGCTGGGGTAGTTCACGAACCCCGCGCCGCTCAGGGCCCGGGCCAGGAGAGCGCGGTGGTGGCGTGCCGGGGCCGACAGCCCCGGGGCGTCGAGCGGGCAGCGTTCCTCGTCCCCCGTGCGGTGGCCGTTCACCGCACCGCCCATGTCCAGTTCGACGCCCCGGGCGTCCACCAGCGTCACGTCCAGGGCGGCACCCGCGCAGTGCGGGGCCACCTCGACCGGGGAGACGAACGCGGCGGCCCGGCGCCGGATCTCCGTGGGGTCGGTGTGGCCCGCGGCGCGCAGGCGGTCCTCGTACCGGGCGAACCGCCGGGCCTGTTCGGCGCTGCTGCGGTGCCCCTCGATCACCAGGAACCCGACGCCCGCCGGTAGCTCCGCGGCCGCCGCGCGCAGCCGCTCGCACACGCCGGTCCGCGCCCGCCCGTACGCCCCGGCCGCATCCCGCTCCCTCGGGTCCAGGGTCACCGACGGGAGCGTCGCCACCTCGGCGAGCGGCTCACCGCACTCCCGCACCGGCACGCCCGCCACCCGCGGATCGCTCAGGACGATCATGGGCCGTATCCCTCATCCCTCTTCATCCCTCATCCATGTGGAAGTGACCATCTGTGAGGACCATCTGTGAGGACCACCGGTGAGGAGCGCCGGCGCGTCGCTACGGAATTCCTTGCGGAATTCCTTTTCCCGCACCCGCGTTGTGGCCCGCAGGGGGCCCGCCCACCCCCTAGGGGACAACCCCGACCCCGCCCCCTTCTCCCCTCCCCGCCCCGTCTCCCGCTCCGTCCCCCACCCCGACAACCACCGCCACGGACTCCGCCGGCAGGCGCAGCACCCCGTCGTCCTCCGGGAGCAGCGGGTGCGGCCAGCCGGCCACCGCCCGGAAGTCCCTCGGGGGGTCCCTCAGGAGGTCCGCCGGGGAGTCCGTCGCCCCGGGTGGGGTGAGCGGGATGGTGGCTGTGCCGCTCGGGGCGAGGTTGACGGCCAGGTGTACGGGGCCGCGGCGGAGCAGGAGCCAGCGGGCGTCCTCGTCGTGGGTGACGTGGGTGACGTGGGTGACGTGGGTGACATGGGGGCGGGACGGGTCGGGGTCGGTCAGTGCGGGGTGGGTGCGGCGGAGCGCGAGGAGGGTGCGGTACCAGGACAGCAGGGCGGCGTGCGGCGCGGCGGACGGTTCGGCCCAGTCCAGCACGCAGCGGTCGCGGGTGGCCGGATCCTGTGGGTCCGGCCAGTCGGAGCCGAGGCCGTCCCGCTGCGCCGTGCCGCCCTCCTGCGCGGCGAACTCGCGCCGCCGGCCGGCCCGTACGGCCTCCGCCAGCTCCGGATCCGGGTGGTCGGTGAAGTACTGCCACGGAGTACGCGCGCCCCACTCCTCGCCCATGAAGAGCATCGGGGTGAAGGGGGAGCACAGCACCAGCGCGGCGGAGCAGGCGAGCAGGCCGGGGGAGAGTGCGGCGGTGAGCCGGTCGCCGTGGGCGCGGTTGCCGATCTGGTCGTGGGTCTGGGCGTAGGCGAGCAGCCGGTGCGGCGGGGTCGCCCGTAGGTCGAGCGGTGCGCCGTGGCTGCGGCCGCGGAAGCTGGAGTAGCCGCCGTCGTGGAAGAAGCCGCCGGTGAGGGTCTTGGCGAGGGCGGCGAGCGGCGCGCGGGCGAAGTCGGCGTAGTAGCCGTGGGATTCACCGGTCAGTGCGGTGTGCAGGGCGTGGTGGAAGTCGTCGTTCCACTGGGCGTGCAGCCCGAGGCCGCCGGTCGCCCGCGGTGCGGTGGTGCGCGGGTCGTTGCGGTCGGACTCGGCGATCAGGAACAGCGGGCGGCGCAGTTGGACGGCGAGGGCGTCCACGGCGGCGGACAGTTCGGCGAGGAAGTGCTGGGCGCGGTCGTCGTGCAGGGCGTGCACGGCGTCCAGTCGCAGTCCGTCGATGCGGTAGTCGCGCAGCCAGCCGAGCGCGCTCCCGATGAGATAGCGGCGGACGTCGTCGGAACCGGGGGCGTCGAGGTTGACCGCCGCTCCCCAGGGCGTGTGGTGGGCGTCGGTGAAGTACGGGCCGAACTCCGGGAGGTGGTTGCCGGACGGGCCGAGGTGGTTGTGGACCACGTCGAGGACCACCCCGAGGCCGTGGCCGTGCGCGGCGTCCACGAACCGCTTCAGCCCGTCGGGCCCGCCGTACGGTTCGTGCACCGCCCAGGGCGCGACCCCGTCGTACCCCCACCCGTGGGTCCCGGGGAACGGGCAGACCGGCATCAGGGAGACGTGGGTGATGCCGAGGTCGGCGAGGTGGTGCAGGCGGTCCGCGGCGGCGTCGAAGGTGCCTTCGGGGGTGTACGTCCCGATGTGCAGTTCGTAGAGGACCGCGCCGGGCAGCGGGCGGCCGGGCCACGGGTGCCGCCAGGCGAACCGGGCGTGCTCGACGACCGCGCCGGGCCCGCCGGGGCCGTCCGGCAGCCGGGCGGCGCGCGGATCGGGCCGCGGCGGGCCGCCGTCGAGCCGGAAGGCGTAGCGGTCGCCGTCGCCGGCCGGTGCGTCCGCGCGCCACCAGCCGGGGCAGCCGGGGTCGCGCTCCAGTGCTACCGGTGGCCGGCCGGACCGGTCGCCGGCCCAGTGGAGGGCGACCCGCCCGGCGTCCGGCGCCCATACCTCGAACAGCACGGTTGTCCTCCTTCGTCGCCCCGGCCCGGCCGCCTCGGCACCCGCCGGCCCGGTCCCCGACGACGAAAGCACGCCGCCGCCCCGGACGGAAGGACGCGGTGCGGCGGGGCACCGACATCGCCTGGACACCGACTCACCGCAGGCCGGAGAATTACGCCATGACTTCGCTCCAGTTCCCCGCGCGGCCTTCGGACGCCGATCGGGAACGCGCACTTGAGCTGCTGCGCGAGGGCGCGGCGGAGGGACGGCTGTCCCAGGACACCTTCCTGCGTCGGCTGGAACTCGTCCTGACCGCCCAGCAGCACTCCGAACTCGCCCTGGCCACCGCCGATCTGGAGCGGCACGGCAAGGTCCAGGGGCTGTTGCTGCGGGTGGTCGGCCGGGTGTCGGCGTTCCACATCCGGCTGCGCAGGGCCTGGCGCACGGAGCGGTTGCCGAAGTTGCTGCTGCCGGAGCCCGGACCGTTCCCGCTGTCGATAGGGCGGGCCCCGGGTGTCGGCCTGCGACTCAACCACGAGACGGTCTCCCGGCACCACGCCGAGCTGCGCAGCGAGGGCACCGGCTGGATGCTGCGCGACCTCGGCTCCACCAACGGCACCTGCGTCAACGGCCGCCGGCTGGTGGGCGAGATCGCGGTCGGTCCCGGCGACCACATCAGGTTCGGTCAGGTGGACTACGTCCTGACGGAGCGCCGGGCACCCAGCGAGCGCTGACGAGCGGGGCCGGGGCCGGGGGGAAATGGCCGGGGCCGGACGGCCCAGCCTGGGTGCGGGTGCGGGTGCGGGTGCGGGTGCGGGTGCGGGTGCGGATGCGGATGCGGATGCGGTCAGTGCTGGTGCAGTCCCCGCCCCGCCAGCGTCAGGAACGCCTCGCCGACCGCCTCCGACAGCGTCGGATGGGCGTGCACCTGCTGGGCGACATCGGACGGTTCGGCGTCCCACGCCACGATCAGCTGGCTCTCCGCGATCATCTCCGAGACGTGCGGCCCCACCAGATGGACGCCCAGCACCGCGCCGGTGGCCTCACCGCCCGCGCCGTCCGCCGCCGCGATCACCTTCACCATGCCGCCCTGCCCGTGGACCATGCCCTTCGCGGTGGCCGTCAGCGGCATCGTGTTCACCTTGACCGCCAGCCCCCGGGCGCGCGCCGCGGCCTCGCTCAGCCCGACCGAGGCGGTCTGCGGACTGGAGTACGTCACGCGCGGCACCGTCGCGTAGTCCACCGGACGGGACGGCACCCCGGCCAGCGTCTCGGCGACCAACAGCCCCTCGGCGAACGAGGCGTGCGCCAGCCCGAGCGACGGCGGCGGCAGCAGGTCGCCGACCACGTGGATGCCCGGCACCGCGGTCTCCAGCCGCGACCAGTCCGCCGGCGGCACGAACCCCCGCTCGTCCACCGACAGTCCGGCCGCCGCCAGCCCGAGCCCGTCGGTCACCGGTACCCGCCCGACCGCGACCAGCAGCCGCTCGGCCTCGACCACCACCTCCTCGCCCTTGGGCGTGCGGACGGTGGCCCGCACACCGTCCGGCAGCAGCTCGGTGCCGGTCAGCGTCGCGCCCGTACGGACGGTGATCCCGCGCCGCTTCAGCCCGCGGACGAGATGCCGGCCGACGTCCTCGTCCTCCAGGGGCAGCAGTCGGTCCGCCGCCTCGACGAGGGTGACCTCGGCGCCCATCGAGCGGTGGAAGGAGGCGTACTCGACGCCGATCGCACCACCGCCCAGGACCAGCACCGACGCCGGCAGGCCGGCCGCGAACAGCGCGTCGTCGCTGGTCACCACCCTCCCCCCGGTACCGCCGGGAGGCGCCCCCAGCCCGTCTGCCGCCAGGCCCGGCAGCATCCGGGGCCGGGAGCCGGTCGCCAGCACGATCCCGCGCCGGGCGGTGAACGTACCGCCGTCCGGTCCGTCGACGACCACCGAACGCGGCCCGGTCAGCCGCGCCGAGCCGTGTACCACCCGCACCCCGGCGTGCGCCAAGGTGCCGGTCACGCCCTGGTGGTTGCGGGCCACGATGTCGTCCCGGGTGGCGGTCAGCGCGCCCCAGTCCACCGCGTCCACGGTGGCCTTGACGCCCCAGCGCGCGCTCGCCTCCGCGATGCCGTCGACCAGCTCCGCGGCGTGCAGCATCGCCTTGCTGGGGATGCAGCCGCGGTGCAGGCAGGTGCCGCCGACCAGGTCGCGCTCGGCGAGCACCACCCGCAGCCCGAGGGCGGCGGCCCGGAGTGCGGTGCTGTAGCCGCCGGTCCCAGCGCCGATGACGACGACATCCGGCTCATCGGGCCGGTCCGTGATCGAGTGCGTGTTCATGGCCCCAGCCTCCGCCCGCCTGCGGCCATGAGTCCAAGGCAATGTTTCTATGGGAACCATGAGCTACGTGCATGGCGGGGCACGGGGGATGTGGGGGACGGCGGATGAGTCTGCGGCAGATGGAATACCTGGTGGCGGTGGTCGAGGAACAGTCCTTCACCCGGGCCGCGGAGGGGCTGCACGTCAGCCAGTCCGCCCTCTCCCACCAGATCAAGGCACTGGAACGGGAGGTCGGCGGCCCGCTGTTGGAGCGGATGACCCGTGGCGTGCGGCTGACCCCGAGGGGGCGGGCCTACTACCCGCACGCCGAACTCGCCGTCCGTAGCGCCCACCAGGCCCGCCGCGCGGCCCTGGCGGCCGGCGGGTCCCAGAGCGGCGAACTCCACATCGCGACCGTGCACGCCCAGGCCATAGGGGTGCTCCCCGCCGTCTGCGCCCGTTGGGCCCGGCTGCACCCCGGGGTCCGCCTGGTGCTCCACGAGTACGCCACCACCGACGAACTGGGTGACCACATGGCGCGCGGGGTGGCCGACATGGCGCTGGGGCCGCGCCCGGAGGACTGGTCGGGGCCGGTCACCGTCGTCGGCCGGGAGCGGATGGTCCTGGTCGTGCCGCACGGCGATCCGCTCGCCGGCCGGGAGTCGGTGCGGTTGGCGGACCTGGCGGACCGGCCCTGGGTGCGGTGCAGCCTGGAGCCGGTGCTGGCCGGCCGCCGCTGGCTGGACGTGGAGTGCGAACGGGCGGGCTTCACCCCGCGCACCGCCGTCCGCACCCAGCACACCTCGACGGCCGTACGGATGGCGTCGGCCGGCGTCGGCGTACTGCTCACCGCCGCCCACGAACTCACCGGCCTCGACTGCGCCCGGATACCCACCGACCCGCCGTGGCGCCGCGACATCACGGTCTTCTCACGGGTCGAACTGACCGGCGCGGCCGCGGAGTTCACCGCACTGCTACGGGAGTGGGGAGCCGCCAACGACGCCTGACGCACCGTCAGCGCACCGTCGGCATGGTGCGCCATCAGCAGGGCGCACTGCCAGTACGGCGCACGGGCGGTGGGGCGCGCCATCAGTAGGGCGCACCGTCAGTACGGCACACGCCCAGTACGGCGCACCGCCACTACGGCGCACCGTCCGCGCGCCGGCCAGGGTGCTCCACCCGCCGCCCCGCGGCTACTCCTGTACGAGCAGTGCCACCGGCCACTCCGCCAGCAGGCCGTCCACCCCCACCGCGGTACCGCCCGCCAGCGTGCGGCCGGTCAGTACCTCCCGCCACTCGCCCCCCGTGGGCAGCCGCAGCACGGTGTCCCACCAGCCGCCGGTCTCCCGTAGCCGCAGCGACAGCCTGGTCACCGCGGTCACCACCCGCCCCGCACGGACGAACGCCACACAGTGCTCGGCCGCCGGGCCCGCCGCGGCCAGCGGCTCGTACGACGCGGCGGCGCCGAACCACTCCGGGTGCGCCCGCCGCAGCCGCAGCGCGGCGGCCGTCAGCCGCAGCTTCTCGGCGGACGGACCGGTCGGCGCGGTGCCGCGGTCCAGCTCCGCGAGCAGCTCCGGAGCGAACCGCGGGGGCCGCCGGTTGTCCGGATCGACCAGCGCCGCGTACTCCTGCTCGGTGCCCTGGTAGAGGTCGGGGACGCCGGGCACGGTCAGGTGCAGCAGCGTCGCGCCGAGGGCGTTCGCCCGGACGAAGGGGGCCAGTTCCGTTTCCAGCGCGGCCAGTTGACCGGCCGCCGGACCGCCCGGCCCACTACGGACGAACTCCGCCACCGCCTCCTCGTACACCGCGTCCGGCTCCGTCCAGGAGGTGCGCAGCCCGGCCTCCCGCACGGCCTTGAGGACCGCGGGCGTCAGCCTCTCCCAGCTCTCGTCGGGTGGGGGTGCCCCCGTCTCCGTCGGGCCGCCGGTGGCGGACGCACCCAGCCCGAACGCGGTCTGCCAGGCCGTCCACGCCACCATCGGATCCACCGGAACCGCGCCGTCCGCGACCTCCCTCCCGTCGGTCACCACGCTCAGCACGTCCCGCCACCGGTCCGGGCACTCCGACAGCACCGCGATCCGCGCCCGCACGTCGGCACTGCGCTTGGTGTCGTGCGTGGAGAGCACCGTGCCGCTCTCCGGCCAGTCCCGCTGCATCCGCGCGCAGTACTCGTGGAACGTCCCGGGCTCCAGCGCGGGTTCCCCGGGATCGCCCCCGACCTCGCACGCCGACAGCAGCACCGGATAGCGGTAGAAGGCGGTGTCCTCCACGGACTTGGCGTGCAGCGCGGACGCGGTCTGGGCGAACCGCGCCGCGAAGCCCGCGACATCGGGGTCCATGGCATCGGGGCCCACGGCGCCGATGTCCACGACATCGAGGTCCACGGCGTCGAAGTCCGGTGGGCCCTCCCCGCCGCCCGCACCGTCCCCGCCATACGTGAACCGCCCCAGCGCCAGGTCGTGGACCAGATCCACCGCCCCGGCCTCCTCCGGCACCCGGAACGTGGCCCGGGCCCGCTCCGCCGCGCCGCCCAGCATCACCGCGTCCGCCGCCGCCCGCGCGGCGTCCGTGCCGTCGCCGGCGTACGGCCGGTAGACCGGCAGCCGCACCAGGAGTTCCCGGACCGCCTGCCGCAGCGCCCACGGCGCGTGGTCGCCCGGCCGGGGCACCCGCTCGGCGATCCGGGCCGCGGTACGCACCAGCCGCTCCACCTCCGCCGCCAGGTCGTGCTCGACGACCTCGTAGGCGGCCCGCCGCACCGTCTCCTCCCAGTCGCCGCCCTCGTCGGCCAGCGGGGTGACGAAGTCGCGGTAGTGCGAGAACAGTCGCCCGGCGCCCTGCGGGCAGACGAACAGCCCGTCGATGTGGCGGAGCGCGTCATAGCCCGTGGTGCCCGCGCAAGCCCAGCCGTCCGGCAGCCGCTCCGCACCGGTCAGGATCTTCTCCACCACCGTCCAGCAGCCCTTGCTGCCGGCCCGCAGCCGCGCCAGATAGCCACCCGGATCCACCAGCCCGTCCGGATGATCGATCCGCAGCCCGTCGACGACCCCCTCCCGGACCAGCCGCAGCACCGTCCCGTGCGTGGCGTCGAACACCTCGGGGTCCTCGGCGCGGATCCCGATCAGCTCCGAAATGGTGAAGAAGCGCCGGTAGTTGAGCTCGGTGCGGGCCAGCCGCCACCAGGAGAGGCGGTACCACTGCGCCTCCAGGAGGCGCTCCAGCGGCAGCCGCTCCGTACCGGGACGCAAGGGGAAGACCTGCTCCCCGTAGTGCAGCACCCGTCCCTCGACTCGGAACCGGTACAGCTCGTCCCCGATCCGCCCCTCCAGTACGGGCAGCAGCAGCCGCCCGCCGTGCCCGCCGTCCCAGTCGATGTCGAACCAGCGCGCGTACGGCGATGCCGGGCCGTCGCGCAGCACCTCCCACAGCGGCCCGTTGAGCGACAGCGGCGCGGGCACCGCCATGTGGTTGGGCACGATGTCGACGACCAGCCCGAGACCGTGCCCCCGAGCCGTCGCCGCCAGCGCCCGCAGCCCCTCCTCGCCGCCCAGTTCGGCCCGCACCGCCGTGTGGCCGGTCACGTCGTACCCGTGGGTGGATCCCGGCACCGCCTCCAGTACGGGCGAGAGGTGGAGATGGGACACCCCGAGTGCGGCGAGGTACGGGACCGCCCGCTCGGCGGCGGCGAACGGGAAGTCCGGCTGGAGTTGCAGCCGGTAGGTGGCGGTCGGCGACGGACGTGAAGGCTGCGTCATGGGAACACCCGTACCCCGCCGGCGGCCCGTTCTGTCATCGGGTTGCGTCATCCCGGCCGTCCCACCCGTCGTGTCTTCCTCCGAACCGTCGGACCGGTCGGCGCTCTGCCTTCGTGCGTACTGCCCGTACGGATCGTGCCGGTGTGGCGGATAGCTTCTTGTGATGACCGCTGCCACTACCACCTATCGCCGGGTGCTCGCCCTGAGTGGGCCGCTGCTGCCGGTCGTGTCCTTCCTGGGGCGGCTGCCGACCGCCATGTGCCAACTCGGCAGCGTGCTGCTGGTGGCCGAGACGAGCGGGTCACTGACCACCGCCGGCCTGGTGGGTGGCGCCCTGGCGGCGGGTCAGACGGTCGCCGGCCCGCTGATGGGCCGGCTCGCGGACCGGCACGGCCAGCGTCCGGTGGTGCTGGTCGCCTGCTGGATCAACGCACTGGCCGTGGCGGCCCTGGTGACGGCCGCCCTGGCCAGGACGGCGACGCCGCCGCTCGCCCTGCTGGGCCTGCTGGCCGGGGCGAGCGTGCCGCAGATCGGCCCGCTGGCCCGCACCCGGCTGGTCGCCCTGGCGCACCGCGCGGGCGCCGACGACCGGCTGGTGAGCGCCGCGCTCTCCTTCGAAGGCACCCTGGACGAGGTGTCGTTCGTACTGGGGCCGGCGCTGGTGGGGCTGGCCGCCACCCTGGTGCACCCGGCGGTGGCGCTGGCGCTGGCCGCGGTCCTGTTGGCGGTCTGCGGCTCGGCGTTCGCCCTGCACCCGAGCGCGGTGGCCGTGCGGCCCGCCGCGGACCGGGCCCCGCGGACCGCCCGGCCGGCCCGCACGCGGATGCCCCGCGCGGTCCACGCCATGCGCCTGTCCATGGCCCTCCAGGGCGCCATGTTCGGCGCCTGCCAGGCCGGTGTCACCGCGCTCACCGAACGCCTCCACCAGCCCGCCCAGGCGGGCCTGGTGTACGCGGCGATGGGCGTGATGAGCGCGGTGGCGGGACTCTCGCTCGCGCTGGTACCGGCCCGGATCGGCCTGCCGGCCCGCTGGCGGGCGGCCGCCGTCGGATTGATCGCGCTGTCCGTACCGCTGCTCTTCGTCCGGTCGATGGGGGCGCTCTATCTGGTCGTCGTGGTGCTCGGGGTGGCTTTCGCACCGCACCTGATCACCCTGTTCGGGCTCACCGAACGGCTGGTGCCCGCCACCCGGCTGGCCGAGTCGATGGCGTTCCTCACCAGCGCGGTGGTCGGCGGCCAGGCCCTGGCACTGGCCTTCTCCGGGCGGCTCGCCGACGCGTACGGCCCGTCCGCGGCCTTCGCGGTCGCGGTGGGCGCCGCCGTGCTGGTCCTGGTGGTCGCCCTCACCACCCGTGCCGGCTCCCGGCCGACCGCGCCCGTGCGGGTCTCCCGGCCCGGGCAGGAGGCCGCGGCGGACCGCGCCCAGACCCCCTGAATCCGTGGCCCCCGCCCTGCCACGGGGCCGCACCGGACCGCTCAGGCCGGCCGCTGGAGCACCAGCAGACTCCGCCCGACCAGCGTCAGCCGGTCGCCGCCCTTGACCTTGGCGCCCCGGCCGTCCGTCGCCGCCTGAGGCCGGTCGGTGTCCACCACGACCTGCCACTGCCGCCCCAGGTGGTCCGGCACCGTGAACTCCTTCTCCTGGTCATGGGCGTTGAACATCAACAGGAACGAGTCGTCGGTGATCGGCTCGCCGCGCGGCCCCGGTTCGGAGATCGAACTCCCGTTGAGGAAGACCGTCAGCGACTTGGCGTGGACGGACTGCCAGTCGCGCGTCCCCATCTCCGTGCCGGCCGCGGTGAACCAGGCGATGTCGGACAGCTCGTCATGGGTGCCCTCCATCGGGTGCCCCTGGAAGAACCGTCGCCGCCGGAAGACCGGGTGGTCCCGGCGCAGCCACACCATCTGCCGGACGAACGCCAGCAGTGCCAGCTCGTCCGCCCGCTCCGCCGCCGCCGGCACCTCCGGCGCGTCCGACCCCGCCCCGCCGTTCCCGCCGGCCCCGTCTGCTTCGTTCACCTCGTCTGTTTCGTTCGCCTCGTTCGCCTCGTCCGGCCGGTCGGCGTCGAACGCCCCGCCGGCGCCCGCGTCCCCCCGCTCCGGCCACCGCACCCACGTCAGCTCGTTGTCCTGGCAGTACGCGTTGTTGTTGCCGCGCTGGCTGCGGCCGAACTCATCGCCGTGGCTGAGCATCGGCACGCCCTGCGACAACATGAGCGTGGCGAGGAAGTTCCGCATCTGCCGCAGCCGCAGCCGCCGCACCGAGGGGTCGTCGGTCGGCCCCTCGGCCCCGCAGTTCCACGACCGGTTGAAGCGCTCACCGTCCCGGTTGTCCTCGCCGTTGTCCTCGTTGCGCTTGTCGTTGTACGAGACCAGGTCGCGCAGGGTGAAACCGTCGTGGCAGGTGACGAAGTTGACCGAGGCGAGCGGCCGCCGCCCGTCCTCCTGGTAGAGGTCCGACGACCCGGCCAGCCGGGACCCGAAGTCCGCCAGGGTGCGCGGTTCGCCGCGCCACAGGTCCCGAACGGTGTCCCGGTACTCCCCGTTCCACTCCGTCCACAGCGGCGGGAAGTTCCCCACCTGGTAGCCGCCCTCCCCGACGTCCCACGGCTCGGCGATCAGCTTCACCTGGCTGACCACCGGATCCTGGTGCACCAGGTCGAAGAACGACGACAGCCGGTCCACCTCGTGGAACTGCCGCGCCAGCGTCGCCGCCAGGTCGAACCGGAACCCGTCCACGCGCATCTCCTGCACCCAGTAGCGCAGGGAGTCCATCACCAACTGGAGCACGTGCGGACTGCGCATCAGGAGGGAGTTCCCGGTACCCGTGGTGTCCATGTAGTACCGACGGTCCTCCGACAGCCGGTAGTACGAGGCGTTGTCCAGCCCCCGGAAGGACAGCGTCGGCCCCAGGTGGCTGCCCTCGGCGGTGTGGTTGTAGACGACGTCGAGGATGACCTCGATGCCCGCCTGGTGCAGCGCCCGGACCGCGGTCTTGAATTCCAGCACCTGCTGCCCGCGGTCCCCCCAGGACGCGTAGGCGTTGTGCGGGGCGAAGAACCCGATGGTGTTGTAGCCCCAGTAGTTGGACAGCCCGGCGTCCACCAGCCGGTGGTCCTGGACGAACTGGTGGACCGGCATCAGCTCCAGGGCGGTGATCCCGAGCTTCGTCAGGTGGTCGATGATCGCCGGGTGCGCCAGCGCCGCATAGGTGCCGCGCAGTTCCTCCGGCAGCTCGGGGTGGCGCATCGTGAGGCCCTTGACGTGCGCCTCGTAGAGCACCGTCTCGTGGTACGCGGTCCGCGGCGGGCGGTCGTCGCCCCAGTCGAAGTACGGGTTGACCACCACCGACGCCATGGTGTGCGGCGCCGAGTCCAGGTCGTTGCGCACCTCGGGGCGCCCGAAGTGGTAGCCGTAGACCGCCTCGTCCCAATCGATCACGCCGCTCATCGCCCGCGCGTACGGGTCGAGGAGCAGCTTGGCGGAATTGCAGCGATGTCCGTGTTCGGGCTCGTAGGGGCCGTGCGCCCGGAAGCCGTAGCGCTGTCCCGGCATGATCCCCGGCAGATACGCGTGCCGTACGAAGGCGTCGGACTCGCGCAGCTCGACGGCGGTCTCCGACCCGTCGTCGTGCAGCAGACACAGTTCGATGCGCGTGGCGGCTTCGGAGAACACCGCGAAGTTGGTGCCCGCACCGTCATAGGTGGCACCCAACGGATACATCTGTCCCGGCCAGACCTGCATGCGTAGACTCTTCCACTTTCTCTACGGGGCGGCGGCGACTCCACGACACGCGTCCGCGGACCGCATCGGAATCCTTCCCAACGCATCCAAACTGCCGGATAGCGGGAGATTTTCGTGTGAACTCCGCTGAACGGTGACCGATCTTCGGCGATGTCGGATTGTCCTACTGTGCACTGATCTGGGGTCGGCGGCCTGCGCGCACGGCCGGGTGCGGGGCGGGGGACTGGTACGGCTACCCCAAAAGTGGCGTCTCTTCCACGGACTACCTCACATGTGTGCAGTTCGCCAGCGGTGCCCCGGCCAATCGCGGCGCCCGTGCGCGATCGAGCTCCCGGAGCGGTGTCAACGGCCCGCCGTCGGGACACTCCATCGCGTGGGCCGGAAAGGGATCTCGATCCCCGTCAGGGCTATGAAACCGCTCACTCCCACAGCGCTTTCCGGTCACAACCGGCACTATGGACAAGGGGAGTTGGCATCCGACTCGATGCATCCTGCTGCACCGTCCCCCGCGCCGCAGTAGTCTGCCTTGATCGTTGGCACGGGGGTTCGGGAGGCGGTGGCAGGTGAGCGGCGGGCTGGAGTTGCCCCCTGGTGACGAGAGTCATGAGGGCCACGAGGCCGGCTCCGTGGACGCACCGCCCGGCACGGTGTCCCTGGCCCGACCGCTGGAGATCGGTGCGGAACTGGACTGGGGGGCCGACGCCTGGAGCGAGGTGCGCACCCGGGCCCGCCGGGCCGGACGCGCCTACATCTGGCTGAATCTCGTCGAGCAGCGCCTGCGGGCCGTCGTCTCCGCCGTCCTGCGCCCCATCTACGAGCCGGTGCACGGCGACGAATGGGTCATCGCGGCGGCCGGACCGGCCGGTCAGGAATGGGTCCAGCGCGCGGTCGCGGTCCGCGAGGTCAGCCGCCGCAAGGGCTATCTCCTCGACCCCGCCGACGACAACATCGTCAGCTTCCTGACGCTCCCGCAGCTCCGCGAGCTGATGGTCCAGCACTGGCCCTGCTTCGAGCCCTACGTGGACGACCGGCGCGAGGTCGAGCTGGTCCTCGACGAGCTGGAGGTCGCCCGCAACATCGTCTCCCGCAACCGCGCGCTGTCCGAGACCGTCCTGGCCCAGGCCGAGCGGGCCTCCGCCCGGCTGCTGGACATCCTCGGTTCCGGGGCCGGCACCCGTATTTCCGGGCGGCTGCCCATCGACGCCGTCGAGGACCTCGTAGGCGACCGGTACGCCGATGTCGTCGGGGTGCACCCCGACCGGGTACGGCTCCAGCGCCAGCTGCCCGCGGAGGACCTCTTCGGCGGCGCCCGCCGCCTCGACGCGGTGGGCATAGGACTCAACCTCCTGGTCCAGAACTACTCCGGCCGCCGGCTGGTCCGGCTCGCCGAGTCCGGCTGCCGGGTGCGACTGCTCTTCCTCAACCCGGCCAGCAGCGCGGTCCGCCGCCGGGAGCGCGAAATCGGCCTGAAGAAGGGCGAGATGAGCCGCGCCATCGAGATGAACATCCTGCACATGCGGCGGGTCCGGGCCCGGCTGCGGGATCCCGGAGCCTTCGAGATCCAGGTCTTCGACGAGACCCCGCGCTTCACCGCCTACCTCGTCGACGGCGACGGGCCCGACGGGATAGCCGTCGTCCAGCCCTACCTCCGCAAGAGCCGCGGGATGGAGTCGCCGGTCTTCGTGCTGCGCGGCGGCGGCCGCGAGGTGGTCCGCCAGGACGCCCGCGACGGCCGGGACGTCGACCACGGGCTCTTCGAGATCTACCGCGAGGAGTTCGAGAGCGTCTGGGCGGACTCGCGGCCGGTCTCCTGAGCCGGTCCGGGCGGCGGGGCGCCGGGCGGCCCGGCCCGTTGTCAGTGGTGCGTGGGAGAGTGGTCGAACCACGGGGGAGGTACCACCGAAGGAGGCCCCATGAGTGAGCGCTGCGTGGAGGTCCGACCGGCCGGAGGCCGGCGGAGCGTCGAGGACAGGTGCGCGCCGCGCGCGTGCGGGGCCGGGCGAAGCGAGGTTTCGGCATGAGCTGGCATCAGGAGCTGCTGGTCGGCTTCGACCTGGAGACCACGGGCACCGACGTCGAGCACGACCGCATCGTCACGGCCGCGCTGATCCGGCTGGAGGGGGACGGTCGGGTGGCCGGGCAGCAGTCCTGGCTGATCGATCCGGGCGTCCCGATCCCCGACGAAGCCGCCGAAATCCACGGCATGTCGACCGCCTTCGTCACCGCACACGGCCGTTCGCCCGCGGGCGCGATAGCGGAGATCACCGAGGCGCTGGCCGACGCCCTGCGCGCGGACATCCCGCTGGTGGTGATGAATGCGCGCTACGACCTCTCGCTGCTCGACCGCGAGTGCCGTCGCCACGGCGTGCCGACCCTGACCGAGCGGCTCGGCCATCCGCCCGCCCCGGTCATCGACCCACTCGTCCTCGACAAGCACGTGGACCGCTACCGCAAGGGCAAGCGCGCACTCCAGGCGCTCTGCGGGCACTACGGCGTACCGCTGGACGGCGCGCACGAGGCGGGCGCCGACGCGGCGGCCGCGGCCGGGGTCGCCCGCCGCATAGGTGAGAAGTACCCGGCCGTCGCCCTGCCCGCACCGCGCGCCCTGCACGCCCTCCAGGAGCAGGCCGCCGCCGAGCAGGCCGCCTCGTTCCAGGCGTATCTGCGCCGGTCCGGTGACCCGGAGGCGATAGTCGAGGCGGCCTGGCCGCTGATCCCGTATCAGCGCTGAGCGGCCCGGGCCGGCGAGGGCCGGCGGCCGGGCCGCCGCCTCAGAAGGGGTACCACCGGACCGCCGCGTCCTTCTCGCGCAGCGAGGCGATCCGGCGCTGGAACTCCTTGAGTGCCGCCGGATTCCCGGGCGCGTGCTGGGAGACCCAGGCGCAACTCGCGGTCTCCCGGGACCCGCGCAGGACGGCGCAGCCCTCCCAGTCCCGTACGTCCCAGCCGTACACCGACACGAAGGCGTCGTAGGCTTCCGCGCCCAGTCCGTAGCGGTCCCGGCTGAGGGCCAGCACGACCAGGTCGTGCTCGCGCAGGTCCGAGGAGAAGGTCTCCAGGTCGACCAGGACCGGACCACCGGGCCCGATGTGGACGTTGCGGGGCAGCGCGTCGCCGTGGATCGGGCCGCGCGGCAGATGCGGTTCGAGCGCCGTCGCGGCCAGCGTGAACGCATCCCGCCGTCCACGCAGGTACTCCGCATCGGACGCTGACACGGCATCGCCGGCCAGCCGCAGCCAGCGCTCCACACCGTCCAGCAGCTCGCGCCGGGGGAGCGCGAACGGCGGCTCGGGCAGTGCGTGGACGCGCTTGAGCAGCTCGGCGAGGTCCTGCGGCCGGGCGGGCCGGACCGCCTCCGGCAACCGCTGCCAGTACGTCACGGGGTGCCCGTCGACGAGCCGGGCCGTCGACTCCGCGGCCCGCACGGCCGGTACGTCCTCGGCCGCCAGCCACTGGGCCACGGCCAGTTCCCGTTCGGCGCGCGCCAGCAGCTCGGGGCTGCGGCCGACCCGGACGACCACGCCGCGCTCGCCCAGGGCGAAGACGGCGTTCTCGCCGAGTGCGAGCAGCCGGGCGTCCGCCGCCGCATCGGGGTGCCCGGCCGCGGCCAGCACGTCCCGGGCGCGCGCCTCGGTGAAGGCGGGGCTGGGTTCGGTCATCGGAGTGCCTCCTGCGGTGCGTTCTCGCGCCCAGTCTCGCAGGTGTCACCAACCGCTCCGGAGGCCGTCCACCCGCCCTCGGAAGGACGCTTCCTGCCAGGGGAGTCGGCTCCCAACGGGCCGTGCGGTGGCGACTTTTCGCCGTTGCACGATACGTATCGTCTCGCCTATGCTCCTGGGCATGCCTCAGCACCCCTTGCACATCGCCATGTTCAGCATCCCGGCCCACGGACACATCCAGCCGAACCTCGACGTCATCCGCGAGCTGGTCGACCGGGGGCACCGCGTGACCTACGCCGTCCCGGCCGCCTTCGCCGACCTCGTCGCCGCCACCGGTGCCGAACCCCGGCCGTGGACCTCCGTCCTGCCCACCGACGAGAACCCGGAGAGCTGGGGCGCCGAACTCCTCGACCACCTCGAACCGTTCCTCGACGACGGGATCCAGGCGCTGCCGCAGCTCGCCGCGGCCTACGAGGGCGACACCCCGGACCTCGTCCTCCATGACAGCGCCTCGTTCCCGGCCCCGCTGCTCGCTCGCCGGTGGCAGGTCCCGGCCATCCAGCTGACGCCGCACATCGTCGCCTGGGACGACTACGAGGGGGAGGCCGCCAAGGCGATGCGGGAGGGGTTGCGGAACACCGAGCGCGGCCGCGCCTACTACGCGCGGTTCCGGGCCTGGTTGACGGAGCACGGTATGACGGACCTGCCCGAGCCGGACTTGCTGGCCGCCCGGCCCGACCGCGCCCTCGTCCTGATCACCCGGGCCATGCAGCCGCACGTGGACCAGGTGGACGGTTCGATCTTCACCTTCGTCGGCTCCTGCCAGGGCGACCGTTCCGCGCAGGGTGACTGGCGGCGGCCGGCCGGCCTCGCGCCGGACGCCAAGGTGCTCCTGGTCTCCCTGGGGTCGGTGTTCACCGACGCGCCGGACGTCTACCGGTCCTGCATCGAGGCGTTCGGCGGCCGGGCGGACTGGCATGTGGTCCTGCAGATCGGGAAGTTCACCGACCCGGCGACGCTCGGCGAGGTCCCGGACAACATCGAGGTGCACACCTGGGTCCCGCAGGTGGCGATCCTCCGGCAGGCCGACGCGTTCGTCACCCATGCCGGGATGGGCGGCAGCCAGGAGGGGCTGGCGAACGGGGTGCCCATGGTGTGCGTACCGCAGGCCGCCGACCAGTTCTTGAACGCCGCCACGCTGGAAGGGCTGGGTGTCGCCCGGCAGTTGGAGAAGGGGAAGGTGACCGCGCAGGCGCTGGGGGAGGCCGTGCGCGCGTTGCTCGACGATCCGGGCGTGGCCACGACGCTCGGCCGGATCCGCGCGGAGATGGCGGAGGAGGGTGGCAGTCGGCGGGCGGCGGACCTCATCGAGGAGCAACTCCCCGTGGGGTAACCGTCGGTACGCACCTCTTGCGAGGCGCGAGCATGCCACAAGGGGGCAGTTGAAAATGCAAACGCATCGTCAGCCGCCCCTCTTCATTGCGCAAATGTAAACGGAGTTGAGTCACTGTCCGTCAACTCAACTGGTTCATTTGACCAATTCTGCGGGCTTTTGCATTTTCGCAAGGTTGTTGCCTATCTCACACGGTCCGGCGGCCCTTGAATTGCACTCGTCAATCCGACAGGGTTTCGAACCAGCCCGGCGGAGCCTTTCCGGTCCCTTCGGGCTATTCACAACGCTTCCCCCCACACCACGAACGAGGAGAACCC
Organism: Streptomyces sp. NPDC058000; assembly: GCF_042886435.1. Taxonomy (NCBI): domain Bacteria; kingdom Bacillati; phylum Actinomycetota; class Actinomycetes; order Kitasatosporales; family Streptomycetaceae; genus Streptomyces; species Streptomyces sp. NPDC058000. The sequence continues at coordinate 34,678 of NZ_JBHVQS010000039.1, read as the reverse complement.
TCGCCATGGCTCATAAGCGTTCCAGCAAGAAGCGGCTCATTACGGCGATATCCGCCGCCGTGGCCGCCACTGGTATCGCCGCCGTCACCGCGGTCACCGCAGGCGCGTCGCCCGCCGCCGAGGGCAAGATCTACGGCGCCGACGCCAAGGGTGCCGTCAAGGGCAGCTACATCGTGCTGCTGAAGAAGACTGCCGCGGTGCGCGCCGCCGAGAGCGGTGACCTGGCCGCCAAGTACGGCGGCAAGGTCAAGCGGACCTTCACCTCCGCCATCGACGGTTTCTCGGCCACCGACCTGTCCAGCGAGGACGCCAAGCGCCTGGCCGCCGACCCGGCGGTCGACAAGGTCGTCCAGAACCACACGTTCCACATCGACGGCACCCAGGACAACCCGCCGTCGTGGGGCCTGGACCGCATCGACCAGGCCGACACCAAGGGTGACGGCAAGTACAACTACCCGGACAGCGCGGGCGACGGCGTCACCGCCTACGTCATCGACACCGGTATCCACATCAGCCACAAGGACTTCGGCGGTCGCGCGTCGTACGGCTTCAACGCCATCGACAACAGCAACAAGGCCGAGGACGACAACGGCCACGGCACCCACGTCTCCGGCACCATCGCCGGTACCGCGTACGGTGTCGCCAAGAAGGCCAAGCTGGTCGCCGTCAAGGTGCTCGACGGGCAGGGCTCCGGCACCACCGAGCAGGTCGTCGCGGGCATCGACTGGGTCACCAAGAACCACAAGGGCCCCTCGGTCGCCAACATGTCCCTCGGTGGCGGCGTGGACGAGGCGCTCGACGCGGCCGTGAAGAAGGCCATCGACTCCGGTGTCACCTTCGGCGTCGCGGCCGGCAACGAGTCCACCGACGCGGGCCAGAGCTCCCCGGCGCGCGTCAAGGAGGCCATCACGGTGGCCTCCAGCACCAAGGACGACCAGCAGTCCGACTTCTCCAACTACGGCAGCGTCGTCGACCTCTACGCTCCGGGCTCCGACATCACCTCGGACTGGAACACCAGCGACGACGCCACCAAGACCATCTCCGGTACGTCGATGGCGACCCCGCACGTCGTGGGTGCCGCCGCGCTCTACCTGGCCGACCACAAGGACGCCAAGCCGGCCGACGTGGAGAAGGCGCTGACGGACGGGGCCACTCCCGACAAGATCAGCAACCCGGGTCAGGGCACGCCCAACAAGCTGCTGAAGATCGTTCAGTAGTCGATCCGGTCGTTCAGCACCGCACGCCGGCCGTCGCGCTCGCCCCCACGGGGCGCGGCGGCCGGCGTCGCTCTGCTCCGGACGGCCAACGCGCTTTCCTCCGCGTCGAGTTATCCACAGGAGGGTCCCTCCGGAACCGTGGACGGCCGAGCGTGGCTACCGTCAGTGACATGCACGGAGTCACGCCGTTCCTCGGCATCAGCACCATCGTCTACGGAGTGATCGGACTGAGCTGCGTCATCGTCAGCGCGGTCCGCACGACAGGGGGGAGCCCACCATGCGCACCGTCACCGTCATCGTCCCGGCCCACAACGAAGAGGAGGGGCTACCGGCCACGCTGGAGTCCCTCGCGAGGCAAACCGTCCCGCCCGACCGCATCCTGGTCGTCGACGACGCCTCCACCGACCGCACCGGCGCGGTAGCCGCCGCACACGGTGCCACGGTGCTCCGCCCGCCGCACAACCTGGGCAGCAAGGCCAGGGCGCAGAATTACGCCCTCCCGCGGTGCACCACCGATCTCGTCCTGGCCGTCGACGCGGACACCGTCCTGGCCCCGGACTACCTCCAGCGCATCCTCCCGGTCTTCGACGACCCCGATGTCGCCGTCGCCGCGGGCACGGTCCGCACCCGCCACACCCGCACCGTGTGGGAGCGGGGCCGGTCCACGGAATACCTCTTCGGCTTCCACTTCCACCGGCCCATCCAGGCACTCGCCAACAGCCCCATGGTCTGCTCGGGTTGCTGCTCGGTCTTCCGACGCGACGAACTGGTGGCCTTCGGCGGATTCCCCGAGCGCACCATGGTCGAGGACATGGACTACACCTGGTCCCGGCAGATCGCCGGACGACGCGCGGTCTACGTCTCCGACGCCGTCGCCCTCGCCGCCGACCCGGAGAACCTCACCTACTTCCGCAAACAGGTCAACCGCTGGATGGCCGGCTTCTGCCAGAACGTCCGGCTCCACCTCGGCCGGCTGGTCGTCCGCAAACCCCTGCTGGCGGTCTGGGTGGTGTTGGCCCTGTTCGAGATCCTCACCGCGCCGCTGTGGTGGGCCTCCCCGTTCGTGCTCAGCGCGACGACCGGTGCGTCACCACCGGCCGCCTTCGCCTGGTGGGCCGGAGCCGACCTCCTGCTGACGCTGCCACCCCTGGTGTACGCCGCCCGCCGCCGCAGACTCCCGCTGTCCGGCGTACTGGTCAACATCCCCTGCGCCTACGCCACCAAGGCGGTCAACGTCGTCTACGCCTGGAAGGCCCTGGTCGTGGAGCTGCTGCTGGTGCCCCTGCATCTGGCGCGGGGCCTGACGGTCTACGAGAAGGGACGCGCCGACACACCCTCGGGGCGGGAGATGACGGTGGTGACATGAGCCGGGTGGAGCCGGCCGTTCAGGCGGTCAGTGCCGCCAAGTCGCCCCGGGCGCGGGCCCGGATGGCCTGGTCGTAGCGGCGCAGCAGCAGCCGGGCCAGCTCGGGGGCGGCACCGAGCACCGGGGCGAGGATGTCGGCGCGGGCCTCGCGGGCCCCGGCGGCGATCCGATCCGGCAGGAACCCCGGTGCGATCACATACGGGGCGACGGCCACCCGCTGGATGCCCTCGGCCCGCAGGGCCCGTACGGCGTCGGCCGTACGAGGAAGAGATGCGGAGGCGAACGCAGGCCGCACGGCACACCACTGAGCGGTGCGCCGCCACTCCCGCGCGATTTCTGCGATCACTGCGATCGCCTCCGGGTCTGAGGAGCCCGCCGAGGCCAGTACGACCCCGGTCGAGCGATGGTCATCGGGCCGCAGCCCGGCCTCCTCCAGCCGGCGCTCCAATGCGCCGGTCAGGAGGAGCGAAGGGCCGAGCACCTCGGCCTGATGGACGGTCAGCAGGGGCAGCCGCGCGGCGGCCTCCCGCAGCACCGCGGGGATATCGGACTTCGCGTGAAAGGCGCGAGTGAGGAGGAGGGGAAGCGCCACCACATTCCGTACGCCGTCGGCCGAGAGGCGCTCCAGCACCCGGGGCACCCGGGGCGCGTTGAAGTCGAGATAGCCGACCTCCACGCGCAGCCCCGGACGCAGCTTCCGGACCCGCGCGCGGAGCGCGGTGACGGTCGCGGCGTGCCGAGGGTCGCGGCTGCCGTGGGCGATGACGAGGAGAGTGGGGCGTGTGTTCATGGTTTCAGCTCTTGACGAGGAGGCCGCGGCTGCGCAGCACCCGGCGCTCGATCGGGGCGAAGATCAGCAGCTCGATGCCGATGCCGACGATCAGGATCAGCAGGATCGCGGCCAGCACCCAGGACATGTCCTGCAGTTCACGGCCCTGTTCCAGGAGCTGGCCCAGTCCGGTGCCGAGATCGGGGGCGTTGACGATGAGTTCGGCGGCCATCAGGGACCGCCAGGAGAACGCCCAGCCCTGCTTGAGCCCGGCGAGATAGCCGGGCAGCGCGGCGGGGAGCAGCACATGGCGGACACCGGCCAGGCCGTTCGCGCCGATGGTGCGGCCGGCACGCAGATAGAGAGGAGAGATCTGGTCGACACCGGACACCAGCCCGTTGGCTATCGAGGGGACGGCCCCGAGCAGCACCACCGCGTAGATGGTGGCGTCGCTCAGCCCGAACCAGATGATCGCCGCCGGAACCCAGGCCACCGAGGGCAGGGACTGCAATCCGCTCAGGATCGGCCCGATCGCGGCCCGTACGAGCTTGACGCGGGCCACGATCAGCCCGAGCACCGTGCCGATGGCGACCGACGCCAGGAAGCCGAGGGCGCCGCGGGAGACGCTGGTCCACACGAAGCTGAGCAGGGTGCCTTCGAGCCACTTCTGCTGGAGCGAGCGGAAGACGTCGAGCGGGCTCGGCAGCAGGTAGTGCGGCTTGAGTTGGAAGTGGTAGGCGAGCTGCCACAGGCCCAGCACGATCACGATCGCGATGAGGGGAGGGAACGCCTTTGACAGCACGGTACGCAGCCACGGCTGTCGGGCGACCACGGTGGAGTCGAGGGCGTCGAGCCCGGCCTCCAGACCGGCGAGGTCACCGGCGGCGGGCCGGGGCTCCCCGGCGGCCGGTGCGTCGGCCGATGCACCGGAGGAGGATTCAGCCCCGGCCCCGGCCGATTCAGCGGTGGTTCCGACGGCCGCTTCGGCCGGGGAGCCGCCTGGGGAGCCGTCCGTGGAGTCGTCCGTCGTGCCGGTGGCCTGGGCGGTGGATGGTCCGGTGGGGTCGTCGCCGGGCTTCCCCGTGGCGGAGGAGGTGGTGGTCTCAGTGCTGGCCATGGCGGCGGATCTCCCCACGGAGCTGTTCAGTGATCTCGATGGACAGGTCGGCGACCGCGGAGTCCTCGATGCGACGCGGCTGGGGGATGTCCACCCGCCACTCCCGGGCGACCCGGCCGGGGCGGGAGGAGAGCAGCACGACCCGCTCGCCGAGCCGCACCGCCTCACGGACGTTGTGGGTGACGAAGAGGACCGACAGGTTGGTCCCCGCGGTGGAGCCACTGTTGGATTCGGCCCAGATCCGGGTCAACTCGTCGTGCAGCACGTCACGGGTGATGGCGTCGAGCGCGGCGAACGGCTCGTCCATCAGCAGCAGTTGGCTGTCCTGGGCGAGCGCCCGGGCCATCGCCACCCGCTGGCGCATACCGCCCGACAGTTCGTGCACCCGCTTGCTGTACGCACCCTTGAGCCGGACGAGTTCGAGCAGCCGCTCGGCCTCGCCGCGGCGCTCGGAGCGCGGCACCCCGCGCATCCGCAGGGCCAGTTCGATGTTGCGGCCCGCGGTCAGCCACGGGAACAGCGCGTGCTCCTGGAACATCAGCGCCGGCCGGCCGCCCGGCGTCTCGATGGTGCCGGCGGACGGCTTGTCCAGACCGGCCACGAGACTGAGGAGGGTGGACTTGCCACACCCCGAGGCCCCCAGGAGGCAGACGAATTCGCCGGGCGCGACATCGATGTTGATGTCGTCCAGCACCTGCTGTTGCGCGCCGGGGCGGCCGAACGACTTCGAGACGTGGTGGATGCTAGCGGCGTACGGACCGGTGGTGCCGGTGTTCGCCGGGGCGGGCTTGGTGAGGGTACTGGTCGTCATCGGTGTCACCTCCTGGGAGATCGGGGGGCCGGGGTCAGTTGCCGCCGAGGCCGGCGTCGTCGACCGGCGGCTTGCCCTCGGACTTGAGCACCTTGTTCAGCAGGGTGAGGTCGTAGATGCCCTTGAGGTCGGGCTTCTTCAGCAGCCCTGCCTTGACGGCGTGGTCCGCCTCCTCCTGGAGGGTGGCGGCCAGCGGGTCATCGGTGATGTCGACGTTCTTGAACGCCGGGTCGATGACGTCGTCCGGCAGTGCCTTGCCGCTGATCGTCGGCTCGGCGAGCTTCTCGTTGAGGGCCTTGACCGCCTCGGCGGGGTGCGAGCGGATCCAGGCGTTGGTCTTCACCGAGGCACGCAGCACCGCCTCGACCGCCTTCGGGTGCTCCTTGAGGAAGCGCTGCGAGACGATCATGTTGGTGATGACGAACTTGCCGTCCTTCCACAGCTTCTTCTCGTCCAGCAGCGCCTTGCCGCCGGCCGCGACCAGCTTGGACGCGGTGGGTTCGGGGACCCAGGCGCCGTCGATGCTGCCCTGCTTGAAGGCGGTGGGAGTGACCTTGTTGTCGGTGCGCTGGACGGTGACGTCACCCTTGCCGGAGGTGGCGTCGACCGAGTAGCCCTTCTGCGCGAGGAAGTTCAGCAGCGCCACGTCCTGGGTGTTGCCCAGCTGCGGGGTGGCGATCGTCTTGCCCTTGAGATCGTCGAGGCTCTTGATCTTCTTGGGGTTGACGATCAGCGAGACACCGCCGGATGCCGAACCAGCGATGATCTTCAGGCTCTTGCCGTGCGACTTCACATAGCCGTTGATCGCGGGGGAGGGGCCGATCCACCCGATGTCGATGGCGTTCGAGTTGAGCGCCTCGATCTCGGCGGGCCCGGCGTTGAAGACCGAGGACTTCACCGCGGTGCCACCCAGTTCCTTCTGGAACTGGCCCGTCTGAAGGCCGATCAGGGGCGTGGCGTGGGTGGTGTTGCCGAAGAAGCCGATCTTGACCTGATCGAGCCCGTCGACCTTGGGCCCCTTCGGGGCGACGGAGGCCGCGGTGTCCTTCGGGGCCTCGGAGCCGTAACCGCAGGCCCCCAGCGCGACGGTCAGCAACGGGACGGTGGCGGCGGCCGCCAGGAGGCGATGACGAACGGCAGTCACGGGAGGTGTTCCTCTCGGAGGGCCGGGGGAGCGCGCGCCTCGCTATGGCGCGCCCGGCGAAATGGTGGTTCTTCGGAAGGAGGATGTGGGGGGCACGGAGTCAGGCATGGTCAGCGCACACATCGACCGACTCCCCCCTGGCCGCTCCCGAGGGCGCCGCTACCGACGCGGCCGCCTTCCTTGGCAAAGGTCGAGAACATGTCCTTGAGCATGATCAGAAATCCCACCCCTCGTCGTCCGCCGCGCCCTCCGGCGCGGGGTCCGCGGCCGCCTCCGCGAACGCGGTGCCGGCCATGCCCGCGGTCAGCGTGGTGCCGTCCGCCGGGTCGATCAGCAGGAAGGAGCCGGTGCGCCGGGAGTCCGCGTAGGCGTCCAGCGCCAGTGGTGCGGCGGTGCGCACCACGATCCGGCCGATGTCGTTGGCGACCAGTTCGCCGGGGGCCGGGTGCTGGGAGAGGTCGTCCAGGGTCAGCCGGGACGGGATCTCCTTGACGAGCGCCTTGACGGTGCGGGTGGTGTGCTTGAGCAGCACCCGCTGTCCGACGGTCAGCGGCCGGTCGGCGACGTGGCAGACGGTGGCCTCGACGTCCTGGGTGACCGACGGCGTCGCCGCGGTCGGGGCGATCAGGTCGCCCCGGGAGATGTCCAGGTCGTCGGCGAGTCGAAGGGTCACCGACTGCGGCGCCCAGGCGACGTCCACGCTCTGGCCGAGCGCGTCGATCCCCTCGATGGTGCTCGTCCGGCCCGACGGCAGCACCGTGACGGCGTCGCCGACGTGCAGCACGCCGGAGGCGATCTGGCCCGCGTAGCCGCGGTAGTCGGGGTGCTCGGTGGTCTGCGGGCGGATGACGTACTGGACCGGGAAGCGGGCCGGGTCGTCCGACGGGTCGGCGACCACCGGCACGGTCTCCAGGTGCTCCAACACGGTCGGGCCGCCGTACCAGTCCATGGTGGCCGACGGCGTCACCACGTTGTCGCCGGCCAGCGCCGAGATCGGGATGGCCGTGCACCACTTGTCCTGGGGGTCTCCCCCAGCCCCCCAGCCCGGCACGCCCAGCGAGCCCGCGTAGGCGGTGAACTCCTCGGCGATGGCCGCGAAGACGGACTCCTGGTAGCCGACCAGGTCCATCTTGTTGACGGCCAGGACGACGTGCGGCACCCGCAGCAGGGCGGCGACCGCGGCGTGCCGGCGGGTCTGCTCGACCACGCCGTTGCGCGCGTCGACCAGGACGACGGCCAGCTCGGCGGTGGAGGCCCCGGTGACCATGTTCCGGGTGTACTGCACGTGCCCGGGGGTGTCGGCGAGGATGAAGCGGCGGCGCGGGGTGGCGAAGTAGCGGTAGGCGACATCGATGGTGATGCCCTGCTCCCGCTCGGCGCGCAGCCCGTCCGTCAGCAGCGCCAGGTCGGGCGCCTCCTGCCCGCGGTTGCGGGAGGCGTGCTCGACGGCCTCCAGCTGGTCGGCGAGGACCGACTTGGAGTCGTGCAGCAACCTGCCGACCAGCGTCGATTTGCCGTCGTCCACGGAGCCGGCGGTGGCGAAGCGCAGCAGCGAGGTGGCGCCCGCGTCCACCGTCAGGTCCGTGCGGGCGGTGTTGGTCGTGCTCATGGCTAGAAGTACCCCTCGCGCTTGCGGTCCTCCATGGCGGCCTCGGACATCTTGTCGTCGGCCCGGGTCGCGCCCCGCTCGGTGAGCCGGGACGCGGCGATCTCCGCGATGACGGCCTCGATGGTGTCGGCGTCCGAATCGACGGCGCCGGTGCAGGACATGTCGCCGACGGTGCGGTAGCGCACCTGCCGGACCTCCAACTGCTCGTCGTCCTTGAGGCCGCCCCACTCACCCGGCGCCAGCCACATACCGCTGCGGGCGAAGACCTCCCGCTCGTGCGCGTAGTAGATGGCGGGCAGTTCGATCTTCTCGCGGGCGATGTACTGCCAGACGTCCAGCTCGGTCCAGTTGGAGAGCGGGAAGACCCGGACGTGCTCACCGGGCGAGTGCCGGCCGTTGTAGAGCTGCCACAGCTCGGGCCGCTGCCGGCGCGGGTCCCAGCCGCCGAACTCGTCGCGCAGCGAGAACACCCGCTCCTTGGCGCGCGCCTTCTCCTCGTCCCGGCGGCCGCCGCCGAAGACCGCGTCGAAGCGGTTCTTCTCGATGGCGTCCAGCAGCGGCACGGTCTGCAACGGGTTGCGGATGCCGTCCGGGCGCTCGCGCAGCTCGCCGCGGTCGATGAACTCCTGCACCGAGGCGACGTGCAGCCGCAGGCCGTGGCGCTCGACGGCGCGGTCGCGGTAGTCGATGACCTCGGGGAAGTTGTGCCCGGTGTCGACGTGCAGCAGCGCGAACGGCACCGGCGACGGCGCGAACGCCTTCAGCGCCAGGTGCAGCATGACGATGGAGTCCTTGCCGCCGGAGAAGAGGATCACCGGCCGCTCGAACTCGCCCGCCACCTCGCGGAAGATGTGCACCGCCTCGGACTCCAGGGCGTCCAGGTGCGACAGCGCGTACGGGTTGTCCAGTTCCTCGGCAACAGAAGCGACGGTGGTCACGCTGTATCCCCTTCGTTCGCTTCTCCGCCCACGCGGCGCAGAGGTGCGGGTATCACGGCTGGCTGCGGACCGGTGGCCGCGTGCGCGTCGCTCACGCCAGCCCCCTCTCGACGAGCAGCGCATGGAGCGCCGCCGCGGATTCCTGCACGGTCTGGGTGTGCGACTCGATCCGCAGGTCCGGTGCCGTGGGCTCCTCGTAGGGGTCGTCCACACCGGTCAGGCCGGATATCTCGCCGGCCGCCTGCTTGGCGTACAGGCCCTTCACATCGCGCTCGGAGCAGACCTCGACCGGAGTGGCGACGTGCACCTCCAAGTACGGGGTGCCCTCGGTCTGGTGGCGCTTGCGCACCGCCTCGCGGCTGTCCGCGAACGGCGCGATCACCGGGACCAGGGCCTTCACGCCGTTGCTCGCCAGCAGTTCGGCGACGAAGCCGATCCGCTGGACGTTGGTGTGTCGGTCCTCGCGGCTGAAACCGAGGCCCGCGGAGAGGAACTCGCGGATCTCATCGCCGTCGAGCACCTCGACGCGGTGGCCCTCGCCGCGCAGCCGGTCGGCCAGCTGGCGCGCGATGGTCGTCTTGCCCGCGCTCGGCAGACCGGTCAGCCAGATCGTGGCGCCCGTCATCTGTATCTCCAAAAACTCCGCCATCAGTGCAGTCCGCACTCGGTCTTGTTGCTGCCGGCCCAGCGGCCGGCCCGCGCGTCCTCGCCCGCCAGCACCCGGCGGGTGCAGGGGGCACAGCCGACGGAGGCGTAGCCGTCCATCAGCAGGGGGTTGGTGAGTACCCCGTGCTCGGCGACGTACGCGTCCACGTCGTCCTGGGTCCAGCGGGCGATCGGGGAGACCTTCACCTTCCGGCGTTTGGTGTCCCAGCCGACGACCGGGGTGTTGGCCCGGGTCGGCGACTCGTCCCGACGCAGCCCGGTCGCCCAGGCGTCGTAGCCGGTCAGGCCCTCTTCGAGGGGCTTGACCTTGCGCAGCGCGCAGCACAGGTCGGGATCGCGGTCGTGCAGCTTCGGCCCGTACTCGGCGTCCTGCTCCGCGACGGTCTGACGGGGCGTCAGGGTGATGACGTTGACGTCCATCACCGCCGCCACCGCGTCCCGGGTCCCGAGGGTCTCCGGGAAGTGGTAGCCGGTGTCCAGGAAGACCACGTCCACGCCGGGGAAGGCCCGCGAGGCCAGGTGCGCGACGACCGCGTCCTCCATGGAGGAGGTGACGCAGAAGCGCGGACCGAAGGTCTCCGCGGCCCACCGGAGGATCTCCAGGGCGGGCGCGTCCTCCAGGTCGCGGCCCGCCTGCTCGGCGAGTTGCGGCAGGTCGGTGGTGGTGGTCACGGCGTACCTCCGTCAGGAGCGGAAGGAGCGGCGGAAGGGGACGGGGACGCGGCCGGGGCGGAACCGGCGGTTCCCGGGGCGAGCAGCCCCAGGAACTTCAGCCGGAAGGCCCGGCTGCACGCCCGGCACTCCCACGCTGCGCCCGCTCCGCGGACGGTTCCCTCCTCGGAGGGCCGCAGGTCCTCGTCCCCGCAGTACGGGCAGTAGAACGGCGCGGCACGTTCGCTCACTTCAACGCACCCTCTTCGGCGCGCGCCGCCCAGGTGGCGAACCGCTCGCCCTCCTCGCGCTGCTCCTCGAAGTTGCGCAGCACCCGCTCGACGTAGTCGGGCAGCTCCTCGGACGTCACCTTCAGCCCGCGGACCTTGCGGCCGAAGCCCGGCTCCAGGCCCAGCGCGCCGCCCAGGTGCACCTGGTAGCCCTCGACCTGGTTGCCGTCCTGGTCCAGCACCAGCTGGCCCTTGAGGCCGATGTCCGCGACCTGGATGCGGGCGCAGGCGTTGGGGCAGCCGTTGAGGTTGATGGTGATCGGCTCCTGGAAGTCCGGCATCCGGCGCTCCAGTTCGTCGATCAGCGCGGCGCCCCGCCCCTTGGTCTCGACGATGGCGAGCTTGCAGAACTCGATGCCGGTGCAGGCCATGGTGCCGCGCCGGAACGGCGAGGGGTGGACCTGGAAGTCCAGCGCCTCCAGCCCGGCGACCAGCCCGTCGACCTCCTCGGACGCGACATCGAGAATGATCATCTTCTGCTCGACGGTGGTGCGCAGCCGGTCGGAGCCGTGCGCGGCGGCGAGTTCGGCGATCTTGGTGAGGGTGGCACCGTCGACCCGGCCGACGCGCGGGGCGAAGCCGACGTAGAAGCGGCCGTCCTGCTGCCGGTGCACGCCGATGTGGTCGCGCCACTTCTGCGCGGGCTGCTCGGGAGCCGGGCCGTCGACCAGCTTCCGCTGGAGGTACTCGTCCTCCAGCACCTGGCGGAACTTCGCCGGACCCCAGTCGGCCATCAGGAACTTCAGCCGGGCGCGGGTGCGCAGCCGGCGGTAGCCGTAGTCGCGGAAGATGCCGACCACGCCGGCCCAGACGTCGGCGACCTCGTCCAGCGGCACCCAGGTGCCCAGGCGCTCGGCGAGCCGGGGGTTGGTGGACAGGCCACCGCCGACCCACAGGTCGAAGCCCGGGCCGTGCTCGGGGTGGACGACGCCGACGAAGGCCACGTCGTTGATCTCGTGCACCACGTCCTGGACGGGCGAGCCGGAGATCGCGGTCTTGAACTTGCGCGGCAGGTTGGAGAACTCCTTGCTGCCGATGTAGCGCTCGTGGATCTCGTCCACGGCCGGGGTGCCGTCGATGATCTCGTCCGCCGCGATACCGGCCACCGGGGAACCGATGATCACGCGCGGGCAGTCGCCGCACGCCTCGGTCGTGGACAGCCCCACGGCCTCCAGCTTCTCCCAGATGGCGGGCACGTCCTCGATGCGCACCCAGTGCAGCTGGACGTTCTGCCGGTCGGTGATGTCCGCGGTGCCGCGGGCGTACTGCTCGGAGACCTCGCCGATGGCGCGCAGCTGGGCGACGGTGAGCCGACCGCCGTCGATGCGGACCCGCAGCATGAAGTACTTGTCGTCCAGCTCCTCGGGCTCCAGCACGGCGGTCTTGCCGCCGTCGATCCCGGGCTTGCGCTGGGTGTACAGGCCCCACCAACGCATCCGGCCGCGCAGGTCGTTGGGGTCGATGGAGTCGAACCCGGCCTTCGAGTAGATCGTCTCAATGCGTGTCCGCACATTGAGACCGTCGTCGTCCTTCTTGAACTGCTCGTTGCCGTTGAGCGGCGTGAAGTGGCCAACGGCCCACTGGCCCTCGCCGCGGTGGCGGCCGGCCTTGCGGCGGGTCGTAGCGGTGGGGACTTCCGGGTTGGCGGCCATGGGTTACGTCCTTCTGGGCGGCTCAAAGGGGTGCGGACGAATGCGGTGCACCCCGGTGACCTGCGCGGACACACCGAAGCGCGGCGCGCGTGGGCGCGTCGACGGTGGGCTTGCCGGGTCGGGGGTGCAACGCGTCCGCGACGATGGGGACGACGTGCGACGTGGTGATGCTGAGTGCTGTCCGGATACGCAGGGCGGGGCCCTGGTCGTGCAGCGTCAGCCTGCCCGACAAATGGCGCTGGACATGCGGCCGAGGTCGACGTGCCGCCGACTCACCAAGGCAATTCCAGCTCTGGACATGACGGAAGCGTGGCACGCGGTTCTCCGGCCAGTCCACCTTCATCCAGGATGTGGACACGCTAGTCCCGCATAGCGAGATGCTGTGGCGTCCGTCACGTACGGGAGGGGGGTTCGGCCGGATCCGGCCGAACCCCCCTCCCGTGTCTGCGGGGCGGGGCGCGCCTCAGCTCGCGGTGGCCGGCGCCGGCCCCGCGCCGGGCCACGGGCCGGGGACCTCGGCCGCCGGCTCCTCGGTCACCTCGGTGCGGAACAGCCGGAAGCCGCGCCGCTCGTAATTGGCCCGCGCGTACGGTCCGTCGTCGCTACAGGTGTGCAGCCACACCCGCTTGGTCTCCGGCCGCGCCGGCCACCGTTCGGCCAGGTCCCAGGCCCGCGCCGTCCCGTACCCGAGCAGGTGCCCGCCGATCCGCCGTCCCCGGAAGGCCGGCAGCAGCCCGAAGTAGACGATCTCCACCACCCCTTCCGGCTGGGCCTGGAGCTCGATGAACCCGGCGGGCGTACCGCGCTCGTACGCCACCCACGTCTCGGTCCCCGGCTGCGCCAGGTGCTCGACCCACTGCGCGTACGACCACCCCAGCCGGTCGGTCCACAGGACGTCCCCACCGACCGCCGTATAGAGGAACCGGCTGAATTCCGGCGTGGGCACCTCGGACCGGACGATCCGTACGCCCTGCTCGGCGGGGGGCTCCGCGGCGGGCGTGAGGGCGTCGCGCGAGGTCTGTTCGAGGTGCCAGGTGGTGACGGTGTGGCTCATGCCGTCAGCACATCACACCGGGGGAGGGGGGCGGACGCAGGTCCGGGGGACGGGACGCCCCCCGGGCCGGCGCGGGAAGCGGAGCCGGCTAACCGGTCGCGCCCGGCCAGTCGCCCTCCGGCGCGAAGACCGCGTCCGCGAGCCGCCCGACCTGGTCCGGCTCCGGCGACCAGCAGTACAGCATCACCTCGTCCGCCCCGATCGCCAGGTACGAGGCGACCGCCTCGCGGACCGCCGCCTCCGTGCTGAGCAGGCCGTTCACGATGTGGTCGGTGTACGGGGTGTCGCCGTAGTACGCGCGCAGCTCGCGTCGGGCGCGGTCCACCACGGGGTCGGGTCCCAGGGCGACGTTCACCTGGGCCAGCAGTCGGGGTCGGCCGGGCCGGCCGGCGCGCTCCCAGGCCGCCTCCACATCACGGAACATTCCGTCCATCTGCTGGGACGGCAGGGCCGCCCCGAGGAAGCCGTCGCCCCAGCGGGCCACCCGCTCGACCGCGGCCGGCACGAACCCGCCGAACAGTACCTCCGGCCCACCGGGCCGCGCCGGGGCGGGCCCGACCGGGCCGACCTCCGCGGACAGCGGCTCCCCGGCCCACAGGCGCCGGAGCGTGGCCAGCTGGCCGTCGAGCCGCCGGCCCCGGGTGCGCAGATCCACCCCCGCGGCCAGATAGTCGTCGGTGCGACCACCGATGCCGATGCCGAGCGTGAACCGCCCGCCGGACAGCAGATCGAGCGTCGCGGCCTGCTTGGCGAGCAGCGCGGTGCGGTGCAGCGGGGCCAGCAGCACCTCGGTCTGCAGGCGTACCCGGGAGGTCGCACCGGCCAGTGCGGCCAGGGTGACCAGGGGTTCGGGGTTGGCGTACACCAGCCGGTCGAGCAGGGCGACGGTGGAGAACGGGGCGGCGTCGGCACGCCGCGCCCAGGTCAGCAGCTGTGCGGGGTCGCCGATGGGAAGGCCAAGACCTACGGACACGGAAATCCTCCAGAAACGGCATGCCCCAGGGCATGCGGAAACGCGGATGGTCGTGTCGCCCACTCGTCTTGTCCGGCACGTCATCCGTGTGCCGGCTGCTCCCGTTCTGCGACGTCCTTCTGGAGAGCTGCGTCAGAGTGCGTTCACCGTAGGGGAGAGCGGCGCGCCCGCGCACCGGAATTTCCGGCGGGCGCGCCGGTCCGCTCATGCCCCGTCGTGTCCGGCACCCGTCCGCCGGGCCGCCAGTACCGTCGGCGCCGTGGAGTGCGGCAGCAGCTCCACGGGCCGGGCCGGTAGGCGGAGCTCCACCTCCACCCCGTCCGAGAAGCGGTACGGCCGGTGGGCCAGCACCCCCGCCAGATGGCGCCGCAGCCGGGACAGCTCGGCCCTGACCGTCACCGTCCGCCCGCCGTCGCCGAACAGGTCCCGGGCCAGCTCGGCGGCGCTGCGGCCGCGCGGATGGGCGGCCAGCAGGAACAGCAGCTCGGCGTGGCGCGGGGTCAGCGCGTGCGACCAGCTGCCCGCCGGCCCGGCCACCGTCACCGCCGGCCCGCCGGGCCCGCCGAGGTCCAGCACCACCCGGTGCGGCTCCGGCGCCGGCTCCGGCCGACCGAGCCGGATCAGCCAGCCGCCCGGTAGCGGCTCCAACGTGCACATTCCGTACCGCGGCAGCCACAGCGCCCCGGCCGCCGGCTCCTTGGGCAGCGCCACCCGGTCCGGCGGGGTCACCCCCGCCACCGCCGCCGTCCAGCCGTTGGCGTCGACGGCCAGCGCCCGCCCGCCGATCCGGGCCAGCACCGGCGCCGCACTCGACCGCAGCCGCTCCAGGGACGCGTGGTGACGGGTCCGCAGCTCACCCTCGGCGAGCCGGGCCACCGCGGAGACCAGCGCCAGGGTCGTCGGATGGAACGCGTACGCCGGTCCGCTGACGTCCACCGTGCCCAGCAGCCGCCCGTCGCGCGGGTCGTGCAGCGGTGCCGCGGCGCACGTCCACTGGTGGTGGCTGCGCAGGAAGTGCTCGGCGGAGTGCACCAGCACCGGGCTGCGGGCCACCAGCGCGGTGCCGATCGCGTTGGTGCCGACCGTCCCCTCCGTCCAGTCGGCACCCTTGTCGAAGCCGAGCCGGTCGGCCATCCGCCGGATCGGGGCGCTGCCGTCGCGCCACAGCACCCGGCCCTCGGCGTCGGTGACCACCATGATCTGCTGGGCGGCTTCGGCGGTCGGCAGCAGTCCGCCGCTGAGTACCGGCAGTACCGACGTCAGCTGGGACTTCTGCCTCCGGAACTCCAACTCCGCGACTCCCAAAGGGTGTTGGTCGCTGCCCCGCTCCGGGTCCACGCCGCGGTCCAGCACCCGCCGCCAGGACTCGCCGATCACCGTGCGGGGCGCGTCCCTGGGGGACTCCGCCGGCAGGTGGTCGCCGGCCAGCGCCGCCTCGTGGACCCCGGCCAGCCGCCGCGCGGTCTCCCGGATGTCCTGGGCCGAGCGGACGGCGCTCGCGATCGGTCTCTCGGCCGGCCGGGCGCCGGTCCGCTCGCCGGCCCTGTCGATCGGTCTGTCGCTCACGCTGCTCTCCGTTGTGCCCGTGCGTTCGGTCCCGGTGTCCGGTCCCGGTGTCCGGTCCGTGCCCATCGTGCCGTCAGCGGCCGGCCAGGGAGAGCCCATTGGTCAGATCGGCTGCAACGGAATGCAACCGTTGTGGCCTATGACTCCTCCAGGGAAATCTGGTCCCAGCGGCCGATGGCGTCCCTCTCCACGCCCTGAGGGTGTGGGGTCACCCGGAGGTTTCGCCGGACACCCGACGGAGAACCCGCCGGTGCCCGCCGGGGATGCGATCGGCCGCCCGCGTCGTCGGCACGGTGTGGGAGGGGGCTCACCATGGTGGCCGCCACCCCGCGTGTCGTGGTGATCGGCACCGGCGAGGGAGGTCGGCTCGCACGGGCCGCCCGCTTGGCCGGACACTACGGCGTGCCCCGGCTGTCCGCGGTCGACGTCCTGATCAGGCGTCAGCCGCTTCCGGCCACGGGTTATGTGATCGACGGTGCGCCGCAACTCCTCGACCGGGTTGCCCGCTTCGGCGGTCCGTTGCCCGCACCGGCCTTCGCCGACCTCGTCGTGCACCTGCGCGAGGCGGAACTGGACGGCCCGGGTGACGCCTCCCGCGTGATCCGGTACTACGAGGCGCGCGGCGTTCTGGTCGGCTTCCGGCCTGACGTACCGGACGCCGAGATCATCGTGGTCATCGACGCGGCACTGCGCGGGCGCACCGCGCCGCAGCCGCCGCGATGGCCCTGAAGACCGGGAACGGTGCCGAGTCGGCGCGACACCGCTCCCTGCCCGGCGCGGCGGCGGTTATCCCCTGTCCCGTCCCCCACCCGGAGCCGGGTTGCTGACGGCTTTCGAGGGGGACGCGGAACCGCCGCCGCGCCACCGAAGTCCGGGCGGGCGCGCCCGGCGGCACGCGCTACTCCGCCACCAGCACCGGCCGCGCCCGCTCCACCACCGCCGCCAGGTCCAGCGTGTGCGGCAGCGTGCCGAACGCCGCGCCCGCGTCGCCGCCGAGCCGGGCGGCGCAGAACGCATCGGCCACCTCCGGCGGCGCGTACCGCACCAACAGGGCCCCCTGGAGCACCAGCGCCAGCCGCTCGGCCAACCGCCGGGCCCGGGCCTCGATGCCCTCCAGGTCGGCGAGTTCGGTCAACAGCCCCGTGATCGCCCGGTCCAGCCGGTGGTCGGCGCCCCGCGCGGTACCGATCTCGGTCAGATAGGCGTTGAGCGCCGCGGGCTCCCGCCGTAGCGCCCGCAGCACGTCGAGCGCCTGGATGTTGCCCGCACCCTCCCAGATCGAGTTCAGCGGGGCCTCGCGCAGCAGCCGCGGCAGCCCCGACTCCTCCACGTAGCCGTTGCCGCCCAGGCACTCCAGCGCCTCCGCGACCACCGGCGTGCACCGCTTGGTCACCCAGTACTTGGCCGCCGGCACCGCCAGCCGCAAGAAGGCCCGGTCCTGCTCGGTGTCGCCGTCGTACGCCGCCGCCAGCCGCAGCGCCAGCGTGGTCGCCGCCTCCGACTCCAGTGCCAGGTCGGCCAGCACGTTGCGCATCAGCGGCTGGTCGATCAGCCGGCGCCCGAACGCCTCCCGGTACGCGGTGTGGTGCAGCGCCTGCGCCACCGCCTGCCGCATCACCGCAGCCGACGCGGTGACGCAGTCCAGCCGGGTCGCCGCGACCATGTCGAGGATCGTCGCCACCCCGCGCCCCTCCTCACCGACCCGCCGCGCCCAGGTGCGCCCGTCGAACTCCACCTCCGCCGAGGCGTTCGCGCGGTTGCCGAGCTTGTCCTTGAGCCGCTGGATCCGGAACGCGTTGCGGGTGCCGTCCGGCAGCACCCGCGGCAGCAGGAAGCAGGTCAGCCCTCCCGGCGCCTGGGCCAGTACCAGGAACGCGTCCGACATCGGTGCCGAGCAGAACCACTTGTGGCCCGTCAGGGCGTACTCCCCGGCCGCCGCCAGCGGCTCGGCGCGGGTGGTGTTCGCCCGGACGTCGCTGCCGCCCTGCTTCTCGGTCATCGCCATCCCCGCCAGCGCGCCCGCCTTCTGCGCCGCCGGCCGCAGCTCCGCCTCGTAGACCCGCGAGGTCAACAGCGGCTCCCACTCGGCCGCCAGCGCGGGCTCGGCCCGCAGCGCCGGGACCGCCGCGTGGGTCATCGACAGCGGACAGCCGTGCCCCGCCTCCACCTGGGTCCACACCAGGAAGCCCGCGGTGCGCCGGACGTGCCCGTGCGGACGTGACCAGGCGTCGGTCAGCCCGGCCGTGACGGCATGGCCGAGCAGCCGGTGCCACGCCGGGTGGAACTCCACCTCGTCGATGCGGTGCCCGTAGCGGTCGTGGGTGCGCAGCACCGGCGGATACGCGTTGGCCTGTTCGCCCCAGCGCTGGGCCTGGGCCGTACCGGCCGCCTGACCCAGCCGGCTCAGCTCCTCCCGTACGTCGCCGAGGTGCTCCCCGGCGACGTGCCGGGCCACCCCCTCGGTGAGCGCCGGATCGGCGGCGAAGACGTCGTACCCGGTCAACGGCGGGGGCTGGTTCGTCACGGTATGAGTGGTGGCTGCCATGCCCGATACGGTAAGGAGGTGCAGCCGCCGAACAAACCGACCGAACCGCACGGGCCGCCCCGGGGGCGTCTGACCCGCGCCAGGGTCCTGTACCGCAACGTCTCCAAACGGCGTCTGATGTGGCTGCTGCTCAAGGACATCATCGGCACCTGCATGCGCTACCGCGTCACCGGCCTGGCCGCCGAGGCCGCGTTCTGGTGCCTGCTCTCCCTGCCCCCGCTGATCCTGGGCCTGCTCGGCGTCCTCGGCTACACCGAGCCGTGGATCGGCCACACCACCCTCGACACCTTCCGCTCGCACATCCTGCGCGCCGCCGGCACCGTCCTGTCCCACCGGGGCGTCGACGAGATCGCCCGCCCGCTGCTGAACGACGTCTTCACCGGCCACCGCCCCGACATCATCTCCCTGGGCTTCGCCATCGCCCTGTGGTCCGGCTCCCGGGCGCTCAACGTCTTCGTGGACACCATCACGATCATGTACGGGCTGGACGGCCGCCGCGGCATCGTCCATACCCGGCTGCTGTCCTTCGCGCTCTACGTCGCCGCCCTCGTGGCCGGTGCGATCGCGCTGCCGCTGATGGTCGCCGGCCCCGACGTGGTGGTCAGCTGGCTCCCCGCCAGCGAGACCGTCATCCGCGTCCTGTACTGGCCGGTCGTGCTGATCCTGTCCATCGCCTTCCTCACCACCCTCTACCACGTCTCGGTGCCGGTCCGTTCGCCCTGGCGCGAGGACATCCCCGGCGCCGTCGTCGCCCTGGCGATGTGGATCCTCGGCAGCTTCCTGCTCCGCCTCTACCTCACCGCGGCCGTCGAAGGACCCACCATCTACGGCTCGTTGGCCGCCCCGGTCGCGGTCCTGCTGTGGATCGGCGTCTCCGCCTTCGCGGTCCTGGTCGGCGCCGCCATGAACGCCGCACTGGACCGGGTGTGGCCGTCGGTCGCCACCGCCGCCGCCCGCGCGGAGAGTGAACGGCGCCGCGCCGCGTCCGCCCACGACACCGAATGACCCACGACACCGGCTGACTCACGGCATCGGCTGACTCACGGCACCGGCACCGGCAGATAGCGCCCGGCCACCCGCAGGTCGGCCTCGATGGCGGCGGCCGTCTCGCGCAGCGCGGGCAGCACCGCGGCGCGGGTGGCCGCCGGTGGCCGGCCACCGGCGTGGGTGGACACGCCGACCGCGGCCACGGCCCGGCCGGTGCGGTCGTGCACCGCGACCGCCACGGAGCGCAGGCCCGCCTCCAGTTCGTCGTCCACCAGGGCGTGGCCGTCGGCGCGGACCCCGTCGAGTAGGGCCGGGAGTCCGGCCGGGCCGTGGCCGCGGTCGGCGAGGAGGGCGGTGCGCCCGGCGGCCGGCAGGGCCGCCAGGAGGACCCGGCCCGGGGCGGTGGCGTGCGCCGGGGCGCGACTGCCCGGGTTGATCGTGACGCTCATGATGCGGGCGGCGGGGACCCCGATGACGTACTGGACGGTCTGCCCGGCGTCGGCGCCGTCGGCGGTCGGCACCGCCAACGAGGCCGAGTCCTGGACGAGTTCGGCCAGCGCCGCCAGATGGGGCCGGGCGAGGGCCGGCAGGGTGAGCCCGGAGAGCTGCGGGAAGCCCAGGTCCAGGACCTTCGGGGTGGGGCGGAACAGGCCACCGCCGGCCGTGGTGTAGCCGAGGTGCTCCAGGGTGATCAGGGCGCGCCGGGCGGTGGCGCGGGGGAGTCCGGTGGCCTCGGCGACGGCGGACAGCGTCAGCGCGGCCCGGCCGGTGCCGAACGCGGTGAGGACGGCCAGCCCGCGGGCGACGGACTCCACGAATCCGGGGCCCAGTTGCTGCTTCGAGGCGCGCCGCCAGGCGGCCGGGCGGCGGGCGTCCGCGGCCGCGGCGGGGGACGGCGCGGTCAACGCCTCCTCCATGGCGGCGACCGTGTCGCGGAGCCGGCGGAGGACCGCGTCCGGCAGCGCGGCGGCGGTGTGGCGACTGGTGTGGCTGACCACGCTCACCGCGCAGACCGTGCCGCCCGCCGGGTCCCGGACCGGCATCGCCACGGCGATCAGGCCCGGTTCGATGAGTTGGTCGTCCCGGGACCAGCCGGCGGCACGGGCCGCGGCCACCCGCGCCGTGAAGTCCGCCGCGATCCGACGGGCGCCGGCCGGCGCGGCGTCCTCGGGCCCCCTGGGCGGCACCGCCGGGAAGCCCGCGTCGGCCGGGTCGGCGGCCCGGCGCGCCCGCCAGCGCCGCCAGTCCGCCGGCTCCCAGTCCGCCGCGAACAGCGCACCCGGCGCGCCGCGTTCGGCCGGCAGCAGATCACCGATCCGGAACGCCAGCGACATGGCGCGCCGCCGCGTCGCCTGGTGGACGAAGCGCATCCCGTCGCCGTCGGGGACGGCCAGCGACACCGATTCGTCGAGGGTGTCGGCGAGGCGGTCGGCCAGCGGGCCGAGCCGGTCGGGGAGGCCGGTGGCGGCGAGGTAGGCGTTGCCGAGTTCCAGCAGGCCGGGGGCGAGCACCGCGTCGCGGCCCTCGGCCCGGACGTAGCCGAGCCGGGCGAGCGTGCTCAGGAGGCGGTCCGCGGTGGCGCGCGCCAGACCGGTGGCCCGCACCAGATCGCTCACCGCCGCCCGGCCACCGGCGGCCGTCAGCGCGCGCAGCACCGCCAGCGCGCGCATCAGCGGCGCCACCGCCTCCGGTGGTGGCGTCGGGGTGGGCGGAGCGGTGCGGGCGGACGACGGCAAGGGGTTCTCCACGGTGCGGCGGGGTGGTCCGGAGTAGTCCGGAACCGTACCGGGCGCACCGTTGACACGGCCGGGGGCCCGGGCCAGACTCGGGGCAACGCGAACCGTGAACTTCAGTTCACTGGGCGAACAGCCGCCGCCCAGAAGGGAATTGGCCCGTCAGGAGGGCCGCCAACCCGCCCGCGACCGGCCGGGTCCTGACGGGTGCTCAGCAGGACGCCGCGGCTGCCCGGGGGTGGCGCTCCGGCGCGCCCCGGTGACCGCCGGGGAAAACGTCGGCACGCTGGACCGCGTCCCGGCGGAGCGGTGTCCACCGCCCGGTCCGCACCCGTCCACCGCAGGGAAAGGGCACCATGACCGCACCGGCATCCCCCGCCCCGCCGCTCCCGGCCCCGGAACCCGCGCCCTACCGCGGCGCACCGGAGCGCCACCCCCGGCGGCCGCGCCACCCCCTCGACATCCGGACCGACCCGGAGACCGTGGAGCTGACCGGCCCGGTCTTCGGCCCCGCCGACGTCCACGACCTCGACGCGGACCTCACCCGGCAGCACCCCGGTGAGCCGCTCGGCGAGCGCCTGACCGTCACCGGCCGGGTCCTGGACCGCGCCGGCCGTCCGGTCCGCGGCCAACTCGTCGAGATCTGGCAGGCCAACGCCTCCGGCCGGTACGCCCACCGGCAGGACCGGCACCCGGCGCCGCTGGACCCCAACTTCACCGGCGTCGGCCGCTGCCTCACCGACGACCAGGGCCGCTACACCTTCACCACCGTCAAACCCGGCGCCTACCCCCTGCCCGACGAACGGGCCTGGCGCCCGGCCCACATCCACTTCTCTTTCTTCGGGACCGCCTTCACCCAGCGGCTGGTCACCCAGATGTACTTCCCCGGCGACCCGCTCCTCCCCTACGACCAGATCCTCGCCTCGGTCGCCGACCCCGCCGCCCGCCAACGCCTGATCGCGGTCTACGACCACGCGCTGTCCCGCCCCGACGGGGTGCTCGGCTACCGCTGGGACGTGGTCCTGGACGGCCCGTCCGCCACCCGGACCGAGGAGGGCCGCTGATGTCCGACGCCACCGCCCGCGGCGGGCCGCTCGCCCCGACGCCCGCGCAGACCATCGGCCCCTTCTTCGGCCACGCCCTGCCCTTCCCCGACGGCGGCCGGATCGCGCCCGAAGGGCACCCCGACGCCGTCACCCTGCACGGCCAGGTCCGCGACGGGGAGGGGGCTCCGGTGCCGGACGCGCTGCTGGAGTTCTGGCAGGCCGGCGGTGACGGCGGCCCGGCCGGCGCGCCGGGCTCGCTGCGCCGGGACCCGGCCACCGGCGCGTTCCTCGGCCGGGACGGCGCGGTGTTCACCGGCTTCGGCCGGGTCCCCACCGACGCCGGCGGGCACTACGCGGTCCGCACCCTGCCCCCCGCCGGACGCCCGGACGCCGCGCCGTACCTCGCGGTCTGCGTCCACGCCCGCGGTCTGCTGCACCACCTGTTCACCCGCGTCTACCTCCCCGAACACGCCGCGGCCCGGGCCACCGACCCGCTGCTGGCGGGGCTGCCCGAGGAGCGCGCCCGCACCCTCCTGGCCCGCCCCGACGGCCCCGGCCGCTACCGCTTCGACGTGCAACTCCAACAGCCGGCGGACGGCAGGTACGAGGAGACGGTGTTCCTTGTCTTCCGCTGAACCAACCGCTGCACCACCGGCGCCGGCCCGCGCCCCGACCCGGACGGCACGCCCCGCACACCCCGCCCCCCACGCAGCACCCGTACGCCCCGCAGGAGCCCGTATGACGCCGCCCGCCGCCCCCGCACTGCACCACGCCACCGACGGCCCGCTCGGGGCCCCGCCGCTCGTCCTCGGCCCGTCCCTGGGCACCGAACTCTCCCTCTGGGACCCCCAACTCCCCGAGCTCGCCCGCCGGTTCCACGTCGTCCGCTGGGACCTCCCGGGCCACGGCGGCACCCCCCTCGACGTGCTGGCCGACCCCGGGACGACCACCGTCCCCGAACTGGCCGGCCTGGTCCTGGACCTCGCCGACGCCCTCCGCCTCGACCGGTTCGCCTACGCCGGGGTGTCGCTGGGCGGCGCGGTGGGCGCCTGGCTCGCCGCACACCACCCGACCCGGATCGCCTCGCTCGCCCTGATCTGCTCGTCCGCGCGGTTCGGCGAGCCGGCCGGCTGGCGCGAACGCGCCGCGCAGGTCCGCACCAAGGGCACCGACGCGGTTGCCGACACGGCCGCCGACCGTTGGTTCACCCCCGCCTTCGCCCCCTCACCGACCGCCACCGCCCTGGTCGAGACGTTGCGCCGGGACGTCTCGCCCGACGGGTACGCGGCCTGCTGCGACGCCCTGGCCACCTTCGACCTGCGCACCGCCCTGCCCCGGATCGACGCCCCCACCCTCGTCGTGGCCGGCCGCGCCGACCCGGCCACCCCGCCCGCGCACGCCCGCGAACTCACCGACGGCATCCCGGACGCCAGCCTCGTCGAACTGTCCGGCGCCGCCCACCTCGCCGGCGTCGAACGCCCCGCCGAGGTCCTCGCCGCCCTCCTCGCCCACCTCGTCCCGCTCCACACCCGCCCCGCCCCACGAACGGACCGCTGATGCCCCGCACCCCCGCCTCCCCACCGAGCGCGCCTGCCCGCGAGACCACCGTCGGCATCATCGGCGGCGGCCCCGCCGGACTGCTGCTCGCCCGGCTGCTGCACCGCGCCGGCATCGACTGCGTGGTCCTGGAGGGCCGCGACCGCGCCTACGTCGAACAGCGACAGCGCGCCGGCATCCTCGAACAGGGCACCACCGACGTGCTGCGCGCCTGCGGGGCGGGGGAGCGGCTGGACCGCGAGGGACTGGTCCACGACGGCATCGAGCTGCGCTACCACCGGCGCGCCCACCGCCTGGACTTCCCGGCGCTGACCGACGGCCGCCGGGTGACCGTCTACGCCCAGACGGAGGTCGTCAAGGACCTGATAGCGCTCCAACTCGCCGACGGCCCACCGCTGCTGTTCGACGCCCAGGCGCTCGCGGTGACCGGCGCGGACACCGACCGGCCCCGTATCCACTACACCCACGGCGGCCGCGAACACACCCTCACCTGCGCCTACGTCGCCGGCTGCGACGGCTTCCACGGCGTGGCCCGGCAGGCGATCCCGGAGTCCGCCCGCCGCACCTACACCCGCGGCTACCCCTACTCCTGGCTCGGCGTCCTCGCCGACGTGCCGCCCTCCCACGACGAGCTGGTCTACGCCCACTCCGACCGCGGCTTCGCCCTGCTCAGCATGCGCACGCCCACCCTCAGCCGGCTCTACCTCCAGGTCCCCAACGGCACCGACCCGGCGGACTGGCCCGACGACCGGATCTGGGACGAACTCCAGGCCCGCGCCGCCGTCGACACCGCCCCCTGGAAACCGGCCCGCGGCCCGCTCACCGCCAAGGCCGTCCTGCCGCTGCGCAGTTCGGTCACCGAGCCGATGCGCTGGGGCCGGGTCCTGCTGGCCGGCGACGCGGCGCACATCGTCCCGCCCACCGGCGCCAAGGGCCTCAACCTCGCCGTCGCCGACGTCACCGTCCTGGCCCGCGCCCTGACGCACCGGCACCGGACCGGCTCGGCGGAACTGCTCGACGCCTACTCCGCCACCTGTCTGCGTCGGGTCTGGCGCGCCGAGCACTTCTCGCACTTCATGACCACGACCCTGCACACCGCCCCGGACCAGAGCCCCTTCGACACCCGGCTCCAACTCGCCCAGCTCGACCGCATCGCCGGCTCCTGGCACGCCGCCGCCGAACTCGCCGAGAACTACACCGGGCTGCCACTGTCCTGACCGCCCCCGGGGCCCGGCCGGTCCGGGTCCCGGCGCCCCGTCCGGTACCGCACCAGCAGCATCGCCGCGTCATCGTGCAGCGGCCCCTCCGCGTGGTCGACCACGTCCTCCCGGACCGCCTGGAGCGCCGCCTCCGGGTCGGGGTCCTTGAGCAGATGGGCGCGCTCGTCGAGCGGGTAGAACCAGCCGGCCGAGTCCCGGGCCTCGGTGACCCCGTCGGTGTAGAAGAGCAGTTGGTCGCCGGGGGCGAACGGCACCTGGTGGGGGACCGGCGCGTCCGGCCCGTGCTCCATCAGGCCCAGCGGCAGCGCGCGTTCCGGCGGCGCCGCGTAGCCGACCTGGCCGGAGGGGCGGACGACCAGGGGGGAGGGGTGGCCGAAGTTCAGCAGCGTGGCGTGCGGACCGTCGCCGATCTCGGCGAGCACCGCGGTCACGAACCGCTCACCGGACAGGTGACGGTTGAGCGCCCGCTCGACCCGGGCGCCGACCGCCGGCAGGTCCGGCTCGTCGTGCGCCGCCTCCCGGAACGCGCCGAGCACCACCGCGGCGCTCTCCACCGCCTCCAGGCCCTTGCCCTGCACGTCCCCGACGATGATCCGCACCCCGGCGGGCGAGGTCACCACCTCGTAGAGGTCGCCGCCGATCCGGGCCTCGGCCACCGCGGAGGTGTACGAGACCGCGATCCGCAGCGGACCGGCACCGCGCGGCACCGGTCGTAGCAGCACCCGCTGGGCGACCTCGGCGATCGACCGCACGCTGGCCAGCTCCGCCTCCCGGCGCTGCCGCATCACTGCGGCCACCACCCCGGCCGCGGTCACCCCGGCCACCGACAGCAGCGCGGTCAGCCCGCGCCGGCTCTCGAACAGCCCGCTGTGGACCCCCAGCCCGACGCAGAGCACCGCCGCGGTCAGCCCGACCAGCGCGGTCCGCCGCCAGCCGCCGACCAGACCGGCGAACGCCGGCCCCAGTGACACCAGGGGCAGAAAGCCGACCTCCGGGCCCGCGGTGAGGTCCACCGCGCTGACCGCGGCCATGACCAGGTACGGAAGCGCGGCCAGCGCACGGGAGCGGGTGCGCTGCTCCCCCTTCTCCACGGTCAAGGTCCACTCCGGCGTTGTGACGGATCAGGGACCGCCCGGCCGGCGGCCCCTGAGAGGCGATCGCATACGGGGCACCGGCCGCGGTCCGTTCGACTGTCCGAAACCAGCCTCCGGGCCCCCGACCTGAGCATATGCAACGTTTGCCGGACTGAATGACGGTGCGTGCGCCCCCGTTATCGAATTGCAGCGGGGTCGGACGCGGCGGCGCGGACGCGTCAGCCGAGGTACGTCCGAGCGCTGTTCACCCGGCCGGGCCGCAGGATCCGGATCGGGCCGCGGTTGCAGTCCGGGCAGTCCGCCCGGGTCAGCGGAGAGGGCACCCGCCGGCCGTGGGTGAAGTAGTCGGCGCGCCGGCGGCCCGCGAGATCGGTGGTGTGGCGGATCTCGTACTCCTCCTCCCACCCGTGTCCGCAGTGCAGGCAGACGAACGCGTACGCCTCGTGAACCGGCTCGGTGTCCCGTTCCATGGTCACCACGCCCTCTCTCCGGGGCCGTCGCACCCGCGGCGGCGCCGGACGGATCCATGCCGCACCTCCCATTATTGCGCCGCACCCGCGCATCCGCCGCGGTCGGAGCGGACCCTCAGGGCCGGCCGCGGACCGCCGCCAGCGCCGTGTACACCGCCGCCACCAGCGCCCGGCTGCGCGGGTCCTCACCGCTGGTCCCGCCCCCGAACCGGTTCATGACATACGCGTACGCCACCCCGTTCTCCGGGTCCGCGAAGGCGTAGGAACCGCCCGCGCCGCCGTGCCCGAAGGCCCGCCGGTTGGGCCCCGCCTGACCCCGGTCGTTGAGCATGTAGCCCAGCCCCCAGCGGTACGCCGCGGCGCTGCCCTCCGGGGCGAGCGCGCCGAGGGTCAGGTCCGGTTCGTCCGGCCGGCTCTGCGAGCGGCGCATCGCCTCCAGGGTGGCCGGCCCGACCAGCCGGCCGCCGGCCAGCGCCGCGTAGACGGCGGCCAGACCGCGCGCCGAGGCGTGGGCGTTGCCGGACGGGATCTCCGCGGTGCGGTAGGCGGCGCTGTTGACGTCGCCGGTGGGGATGTACGTCAGCGCCAGCGTGACCCCGGCCCGCGGATGGTCGGCGATCCCGCGCACCGGCGGTTTCGGCAGGTCCCGGAAGCGCTCGCCGAGCTGGCCCGGGCTCAGCTGGCCGACCATGTCGGCGCACCGCGGGTGCTCCTCGACCGGGGTGCCGATGAAGACCGCGGCGTCGAGCGGCCCGGTGATCTCACTGCGCAGGAACGCCCCCGGCGACTGCCCGGTGATCCGCCGGACCACCTCGCCTACCAGATATCCGAAGGTGATCGCGTGGTAGCCCTGCGCGGCCCCCGGCTCCCACCACGGCGCGGTGGCCGCCAGGGCGTCGCAGACGTACTTCCAGTCGTAGGCACGGCCCTCGGCCAGCGGCTCCCGGGGCGCCGGCAGCCCGGCACGGTGGCTGAGCAGCCAGCGCACCGGTATGGCCTCCTTCCCGGCCTGGGCGAATTCCGGCCAGTAGTGGGCGACCGGCGCATCCAGGTCCAACTCACCCCGGTCCACCAGGAGATGGGCGCACAGCGCGGTCATCCCCTTGGTCGTCGAGTAGACGTTGACCAGGGTGTCCCGCTCCCAGGCCCGGCTCCCCGCGGCATCCGCACGGCCGCCCCACAGGTCGACCACCGGCTCCCCGTCCAGGGTCACCGCGACCGCCGCCCCGATCTCGCGGTGCTCGCGGAAGTTCCGCTCGAAGGCGCCGCGCACCCCCTCGAAACCCGGTGCGCAGCGGCCGTTGACGGTGGCAGCTTCCACGGTGGCTCTCCTCGCGTCGTCGCGGTGCGGTCGGGTACCGCGCCCCACCGCACGCACGCCCACGCGCGGACACGACGTACGTACGGCCGTGGAGCACGTACGGATGATCCGCCCGAATCGATGCCTGTGGCAACCATGCCTGTCCGGCCAGAATCATTCCCGCCCGTCCGGCCCAGCGCCGCGGGCCGGGATGATGGCCACCATGACCGCCGCGCCGCTCCGCCCCGTCCAGGCCCTCCTCGTCGTCGACGTCCAGTCCGCGTTCGTCTCCGGGGAGGAGGCGGTCCCCGACGCGGCCCGGGTCCTGGACCGGACCCGCGGCCTGCTCTCCCGCGCCCGCGCGGCCGGCGCCCTCGTCGTCCACCTGCAGAACGACGGCGCGCCCGGCACCGTCGACGCGCCCCACACCCCCGGCTGGGAACTCCACCTCCCCGTCGAGCCCGGCCCCCACGAGTACGTGGTCCGCAAGACCGAGGACGACGGCTTCGCGGGCACCGGCCTCGGCGCCCTGCTCACCGGGGCGGGCGTGACCCAACTGGCGGTGTGCGGAGTGCTCTCCGAAATGTGCGTCGCCGCCACCGCGCGGACCGCACTGGCGCTGGGCCACCGCGTCGTCCTGCCGCACGACGCGCACGCCACCTACGACATCCCCGCCGCGCCGGACATCAGCGACACCGTGCCGGCCGCGATGTCCTCCCGGGCCGCCGAGTGGGCCCTCGGCGACGAGGTCGAGATCGTCCCGCACGCCGCCGCCGTCGCCTTCACCGCCCCACCGGTGCAGGCACCCTTCCCCGGGCTCCCCGCCGCGGCCGACCGGTGGCTCAGCCCTGCTGCTCCGCCGCGTTCTCCAGCGCGGTGACGTACGCCGTGATGAAGTGGTCCCGGATGCCGTCCGAGGCGGGGGCCAGCAGATCGGCGGTGAGGCCCCGGCCGCGGTCCAGCAGGCCGCCGATCAGCGGCATGGTGTTGTGCACCGCGCCCCGGGAGTCGATGTAGCGCAACGCGGAGACGTGGCGGAAGACCGGCTCCGGCGGGAGCTGGGGGACGATGTCGTTGTTGTTGACGAAGCGGTACATCCGCTCCGCGAAGGCGGTGTTGAACTCCCGGGCCAGCCCCGGGTCGCAGGTGCGGGGCTGGCCGAAGGTGTAGACGCCGTCGGCGGTCAGTCGGGGGTCCTCGAAGTGCAGCCGGGTGCCGGCCAGCATCGCCAGCGCCCCGCCCAGGCTGTGGCCGGTGAAGTAGAGCGCCTGGTCGTTGTCCCGGAACTCCTTGAGGGTGGTGAGGACCTGCGGCCACACGGCCTCCAACGCCTCGGCGAAGCCGTAGTGCACATAACCCCGGCCGCCGGGGCCGGGCCACGGCGGGGTGGTGGCGTCGGAGAGCCAGTCCCGCAGCTCGGCCGGCTCGGTGCCGCGGAACGCGGTGATGATCATGTGTCGTCCGCCGAGGGTGTACGCCTGGGTGTCCTGGAGCGGGAACGGCGGGCGGAACGCGGTGTGGTGGTGGCGCACCCGGTCGAACCCCCACTCCCGAGCGGCGGCCTCGATGGTCTGCTCGCCCTGGTACGCGAGCTCGGCGGCGCGCACCATGCACAGCGCCTGACGGAGGCTGTAGCCGGTGGCGTGTCGATCGACGAGGGGACTGGTCAACGGTGCTCCTGGGGGGATGTGCGGCCGGCAGTGACGACAGTGCGACTACGGAGAGCGCGCTCTGACTACACACCGTAACCTCCTGTTGCGGTGACGAGCAGGTGCGCCCGTTTAAACCACTCGTTCGAGCCTCGGGTCGCACACACCGGGGTGCGGAGCGAGCCTGGAAGCGTCCGGCACCCACAGGAAGGGCCCACAGTGAACAGCGCGGAACAGGCGTCACACGCAGAACACGTATCGGCCGAAGTCGTGGTGGAGCTCCAGGGGTGCGGGACGGCGGACGCCCATGCCGTCTTCAGCACCCTGCACACCGCCTTCCGCTCCGACCGCGCCGCGGACGACGTCCCCCAGGAGACGGCCGGGCCGGGCGCGACGGTGTGGACCTCCACCGTCGACGTCAGCGAACGCGGCACCACCCCGGAGCCGCGCCGGCTGACCTCCCCCGTCACCGTCACCCTCCAGGGTGGCTACTGGGCCGTGGACCAGCTGTGCGCGGGCCTGAAGTCCGCCTTCGCCGTCCACGTCCTCGGCATGGCGGCCGGCGACCAGGAGAAGGAGGTCGAACTGCGGCTGGAGACGCTGCGGCAGCCCGTCACGAAGGGCGCCCCCTGATGGCATCCGGGGAGGGCCACCGGGACGGCACCGACGGCCCCCGCCCGGTCAACGGCCGCCACTCCGAACTGACCCTCACCGTCAACGGCACCCTGCACACCCTGACCCTCGACCACCGCACCACCGTCCTGGACCTGCTCCGCGAGCACCTCGACCTCACCGGCACCAAGAAGGGCTGCGACCACGGACAGTGCGGCGCCTGCACCGTCCTCGTCGACGGGCGGCGCGCCAACAGCTGCCTGCTCCTGGCCGTGGCGCACGACGGGTGCCGGATCACATCCATCGAGGGCCTGGCCGACGGCGAGCGACTGCACCCCCTCCAGGAAGCCTTCCTGGACCGCGACGCCCTCCAGTGCGGCTACTGCACCCCCGGCCAGATCTGCTCGGCCGTCGGCGTCCTGGCCGAGGCGGCCGACGGCTTCCCCTCCCACGTCACCCCGGAGACCGCACGGTCCGGGGCCCCGGTCGCGCTCACCGCCGACGAGATCCGGGAGCGGATGAGCGGCAACCTGTGCCGCTGCGGCGCCTATCCCCGGATCGTCGAAGCGGTCGCCGACGCGGCGGCCGCCGGAGCGGGGGTGACCGGTCGATGAGACCCTTCGGCTACCTGCGGGTCGACAGCGTCGACGAGGCGGTACGGGCCGCCGCCGGGCAGCCCGGCGCACAGTTCCTGGCCGGCGGCACCAACCTCGTCGACCTCATGAAGCTCGGCGTGGAGGCCCCGCGCACCCTCATCGACGTCAGCCGGCTGCCGCTGGACCGCATCGAGGAACTGCCGGACGGCGGCCTGCGCATCGGCGCCACGGTCCGCAACGCCGACCTCGCGGCGGCCCCCGCCGTCCGCGACCGCTACCCCGCGCTGTCCCAGGCCCTGCTGGCCGGCGCCTCCGGACAGCTCCGCAACACCGCCACCACCGGCGGCAACCTCCTCCAACGCACCCGCTGCACCTACTTCCAGGACACCTCCAAACCCTGCAACAAACGGGAACCCGGCACCGGCTGCCCGGCCCTCGACGGCGCCCACCGCGACCTCGCCGTCCTCGGGCACTCCGCACACTGCGTCGCCACCCAGCCCTCCGACCTGGCGGTCGCCCTCGCCGCCCTGGACGCCACCGTGCACCTGCACGGGCCCGAAGGCGAACGCACCGTCCCCGCCACCGACTTCCACCGGCTGCCCGGCGACAGCCCCGAACGGGACACCGAGATCCGGCTCGGCGAACTGCTCACCGCCGTCGAACTGCCGCCGCCCCGCCCCGGCACCCGCTCCCGCTACCGCAAGGCCCGCGACCGCGCCTCGTTCGCCTTCGCCCTGGCCTCCGTCGCCGTCGTCCTCGCGGTCCGCGACGGCCTCGTCGCCCACGCCGCGCTCGCGTTCGGGGGACTGGCCCACCGCCCCTGGCGGGCCCGCACCGCCGAGGCCGCGCTGCACGGCGCGCCCGCCACCGAGGAGACCTTCGCCCGCGCCGCCGCCGCCGAACTCGCCGCCGCCGCACCGCTGCGCGACAACGGCTTCAAGGTCCCGCTGGCCCATGCCCTCGCCGTCGGCGTGCTCACCGACCTCGCCGACCGCGCCGACCTCGCCGACAACGGGTGACCCCGCCCCCGACCACAAGGACCCGCGCCATGAGCCACGACCAGTTCCCGCTGGGCCCGCCGCCGCACCCGCTGGGCGACCCCCTGGTCCGCCGCGAAGGCCGGCAGAAGGTCACCGGCACCGCCCGCTACGCCGCCGACCACACCCCGCCCGGCTGCGCCTACGCCTGGCCGGTCCCGGCCACCGTCGCCCGCGGCCGGATCACCGAACTGGACATCGGCGGGGCGCTGGCGCTGCCCGGGGTGATCGCCGTGCTCACCCACGAGAACGCGCCCCGCCTGGCGTCCACCGGCGACCCCACCCTGGCCCTGCTCCAGGAGGACCGCGTCCCGCACCGCGGCTGGTACGTCGCGCTCGCCGTCGCCGACACCCTGGAAGCCGCCCGGGCCGGCGCCGAGGCCGTTCACGTCACCTACGCCACCGAGCGCCACGACGTACGGATCACCGCGGACCACCCGGAGCTGTACGTGCCGGAGAGCGTCAACGGCGATTACCCCGCGGTCCGCGAACGCGGCGACTTCGACACGGCGTTCGCCGCCGCACCGGCGAGGGTCGACGCGACCTACACCGTGCCGCCGCTGCACAACCACCCGATGGAACCGCACGCCGCCACCGCCCAGTGGGCCAGCGGCCACCTCACCGTCCACGACGCCAGCCAAGGCTCCACCAGAGTGCGCGAGGACCTGGCCGCCCTGTTCAAACTCGGCACCGACGAGATCACCGTGATCTCCGAACACGTCGGCGGCGGCTTCGGCTCCAAGGGGACGCCCCGCCCCCAGGTCGTGCTCGCCGCGATGGCCGCCCGGCACACCGGCCGCCCCGTCAAACTGGCCCTGCCGCGCCGCCAGATGCCCGCCGTCGTCGGCCATCGCGCCCCCACGCTCCAGCGGGTCCGGATCGGCGCCGGCACCGACGGTGTGATCACCGCCCTCGCCCACGACAGCGTCACCCACACCTCCACGATCACCGAGTTCGTGGAACAGGCCGCGGTCCCGGCACGCATCATGTACACCTCGCCGCACAGCCGCACCACACACCGCGTCGCCGCCCTCGACGTCCCCAGCCCCTCCTGGATGCGCGCCCCCGGTGAGGCCCCGGGAATGTACGCCCTGGAGTCCGCCGTCGACGAACTCGCCGCCCTCCTGGACATCGACCCGGTCGAACTGCGCATCCGCAACGAGCCCGACACCGAACCGGACAGCGGGCGCCCCTTCAGCAGCCGCCACCTCGTGGACTGCCTCCGCGAGGGCGCCGAACGCTTCGGCTGGCTGCCCCGCGACCCGCGCCCCGCCGTACACCGCCACGGCGACCTCCTCCTGGGCACCGGCGTCGCCGCGGCCACCTACCCCGTCTACGTCGGCGCCACCGAGGCCGAGGCGCACGCCGCCGCCGACGGCGGCTACCGGATCCGGGTCAACGCCACCGACATCGGCACCGGCGCCCGCACCGTCCTCGCCCAGGTCGCCGCCGCCGCGCTCGGCGTCCCCGAGGACCGCATCCGGGTCGACATCGGCAGCAGCGACCTGCCGCCCGCCATGCTCGCCGGCGGCTCCGCCGGCACCGCCTCCTGGGGCTGGGCCGTCCACAAGGCGTGCACGGCGCTGCTGGCCCGGCTGCGCGACCACTCGGGGGCGCTCCCCGCCGAGGGCATCACGGTCACCGAGGACACCCGCCTGGAGACCGCCGAGCGGTCCCCGTACTCCCGGCACGCCTTCGGCGCCGTCTTCGCCGAGGTGCAGGCCGACCTCCGCACCGGCGAGGTCCGGGTCCGCCGCCTCCTCGGCCAGTACGCGGCCGGGCGGATCCTCAACTCCCGTACCGCGCGCTCCCAGTTCATCGGCGGGATGACCATGGGCCTGGGCATGGCCCTCATGGAGGGCAGCGCCCTGGACCCCGCCTTCGGCGACTTCACCGCCTGCGACCTGGCGGCTTACCACGTCCCGGCCTGCGCCGACGTACCGGTCGTCGAGGCGCACTGGCTCGACGAGGAGGACCCGCACCTCAACCCCATGGGCAGCAAGGGCATCGGTGAGATCGGCATCGTCGGTACCGCGGCGGCGTTCGGCAACGCGGTGTGGCACGCCACCGGCACCCGGCTCCGCGACCTGCCCCTGACGCCGGACAAGGTCCTGGCCGCGCTGGCCACGCTCCACTCCTGACGCCCCGTACGGGGCCCGCCACCGGGAGCCCGTGACCGGGACCCGCCACCGGGGTGGGCAACCCCGACGGACCACCCCTGTTGCGGACCCGGACCACCCGGGTCAGCATGGCAGTCAACCCATACGTGACGGATGCTCACTCTTCGTGTTCGGGGTTCGTTGGTCCAACGAGGTGAAAGACGTGAGCCTCGCGGTGAGGAGCCTCGACATGACACCACCCGGCGACCGGCACTACACGGTCGAACTGCACGCCTCGGCGGAGCGCGTCCCGCAGATCCGGCGGATCATCGCCGCGCATCTGCGCCACTGGAATCTTGAGCTGCACATCCCGCCCGTGTGTGAGGGGGTGACGGAGCTCCTGACCAACGTCCACCGCCATATCGGCCCCGCCGCCCGCTGTGTGGTCGAACTCCGTTGGAGCGGCCGGCATCTGACGGCCTCGGTCGCCGACGAGGGCCCCCGGCTGCCGCGGCTGGAGAGCGCGGGCGGCGGCGGACTCGCCCGGATCGCCGCCCTGAGCGACAGTTGGGGCACCTGTGGCACCCCTGAGGGCAAGGTCATCT
Organism: Streptomyces sp. NPDC058000; assembly: GCF_042886435.1. Lineage (NCBI taxonomy): Bacteria > Bacillati > Actinomycetota > Actinomycetes > Kitasatosporales > Streptomycetaceae > Streptomyces > Streptomyces sp. NPDC058000. The sequence continues at coordinate 305 of NZ_JBHVQS010000039.1, read as the reverse complement.
GGTTCACCCGCCGGATCGAGGCGGCCCGCACCGCCCCGGTGACCCCGCCGGTACCGCTGCGCAGCGTGCCGGACGTGGTGGAACCCGCGCCCGCGGTGGAGCCCCCGGCCACCCCCGCCCCCAGTCTCGCCCCCACCCCCGCCCCGGCTCCCGTGTCCGACCCGGCCGTCGCCGCCGGCCCGACCCCGTCAGAGGCGACGTTGGTCTAGGGCCTGTCCGACCCTGGTCCACCGGCCAGGCCCCAGCTCCCGCAGGTCCGATGCGTCGCTGATCCGACGCACCCGACCGGCCACAACGGCCGGCGG
>NZ_JBHVQS010000038.1:6160-84336 GCF_042886435.1 Streptomyces sp. NPDC058000 | reverse complement strand
CCGATTCCCCGTCGGCGGGGTGTTCACTACGTTAGCGGAATTCCTCGGTGACGCCTAATCAGACGCCCGGAACGAATTTCGACATGCGGAATTCAGTCCCGTTGAGGGGCCGTGCAGTAGTGAGTTGCCGCGAAGCGGCGGGATGGTTGCCGCAGAACCGTTCCGGCTCGTTGGCAACTCGGAGAACACTACGGATCGGGGTGGGGCGTGTCAAACCCGGTCAGTCGAGGTCGCTCAGGCGGCCTTCGGCGTCCGGCTGGGCGTCCTCGACGCGGCGCAGCAGACGGGTCAACGCATCGCCGAGGATGCGGCGTTCGTTGCCGGAGAGGTCCTGGAGGAGTTCCTCCTCGAAGACGGATGCCATGCGCATCGCCTCCAGCCACTTTTCGCGGCCCTCGTGGGTCAGCTCGACGATGACGCGGACGCGGTTGGTCTCGTCGCGCTCGCGGGTCACCAGGCCTTCGCTCGCCATGCGGTCGATGCGGTGGGTCATGGCGGCCGGCGTGAGGCCGAGGCGCTTGGCGAGTTCGCCGGGGCCCATGCGGTAGGGCGCGCCCGAGACGACGAGGGCCTTGAGGACCTCCCATTCGGCGTTGCTCATGCCGAGGGTGGCGGTCTGTCGTCCGTAGGCGACGTTCATCCGCCGGTTGAGGCGCTGAAGTGCGGAGACGACCTTCTCCACCTGGGGGTCGAGGGCCTGGAACTCGCGCTGGTAGGCCGCGATCTGTTCCTCCAGGCTCGGCTCGGTGGCTCCGGCGGCCGCATCTGAGGGCTCTGGCATGCGGCGCAGTATGACACGAAAGTCATTGGCGTTGAAGTTCTTCGTCGTGTAGTCTTTAGCTTCGAACTTTAGGGTCGAAGTCTTGAGGTTGTGACTGTCCGCTCTTGGACGTCCTGGGCGTCGTGGACGCTGCCTCGACTCGGCTCGGGGGGTTCCTGATTCGTATCCGTCTTTACGACCTGACCTAGGTAGGTGAGTGTGACCACCGCGATGGGCGCCGCGCTGCGCCGGATCCAGCTGGGGAACGCGCTGAGCGCGTTCGGCAGCGGCTTCACCGTGCCGTATCTGTACATCTACGTGGCGAACGTACGGCAGCTCGGTGCGAGTACGGCCGGTGTGGTGCTGGCGATGCTGGCGATCTCCGCGCTGGTCGTCCTGCCGCTGACCGGACGGGTCATCGACCGGCGGGGGCCGCTGCCGGTGGCCGTCATCGGTACGGTCTCGGCCGCCGTCGGTTCGCTGGGGATCGGCCTGGCGTCGACCGAGCCGATGGTCATCGCGTCGGCGGTGGCGCTGGGGGCCGGTATAGCGGTGATCCAGCCGGCGCTCGCCACGATGATCGTGTGGTGCTCGACGACGGTGACCCGGTCGCGGGCGTTCGCCACGCAGTTCTTCCTCAACAACCTGGGGCTGGGGATAGGTGGTCTGGTCGGCGGTCAGCTGGTGGACGAGACGCATGCGTCGAGCTTCGTGCGGCTGTTCGCCATCGAGGCCGTGATGTTCCTGGTGCTGGGCGCGGCGATCGCGACCGTACGGCTGCCGCGGGCGCCGAAGGTGGAGGACGCGGTGCCGACCGAGGAGCGGGCCAAGGGTGCTTGGCGGGCGCTGTTCGGCGACCGGCGGATGGTGTGGCTGTGCGTGCTGGGCTTCGTACTGTTCTTCGCCTGCTACGGGCAGTTCGAGTCGGGGCTGGCGGCGTATGCCACGGAGGTCACCCGGATCGAGCCGGCGACGCTGGGTATCGCCCTGGCGGCCAACACGGCGGCGATCGTGGCGGCGCAGTTCGTGGTGCTCAAGCTGGTCGAGCGGCGGCGTCGGAGCCGGGTGATGGCGCTGGTGGGCGTGATCTGGACGGTGGCGTGGATAGCCGCCGGGCTGTCCGGGCTGGTGCACGGGAGCCAGGTGGTGGCCACGGTGCTGCTGATCTCCACGTATGCGCTGTTCGGTGTCGGGGAGTCGCTGCTGGCGCCGACGGTGGCGCCGCTGGTGGCGGATCTGGCGCCGGCCTCGCTGATCGGTCAGTACAACTCGGCGTTCGCGCTGGTCAAGCAGTTGGCGCTGGCGATCGGGCCGGCCGTCGGGGCGCTGATGGTCGGGCACGGGATGTACGTCGCGTACATCGCGATGCTGGTGGCGTGCGCGGTCGGGATCACGGTGCTGGCGCTGCGGCTGGGGCGGATGCTCAGCCCGGCGCAGGACCAGCCGCACCGGGCGGCCGTGCCCGCTCAGCGGGTGGAGGCCGAACCGGTGGCCGCGGCCGTCTGAGGTGCATTGCGGGCGCCGTTGTTGTCCGGGCCGGGGCTAGCTCCGGGGCAGTGCGAATTCGCACCAGACCGCCTTGCCCCCGCCCGGGGTGCGGCGGGAGCCCCAGGAGGAGGCGATGGTGGCGATGATGGAGATGCCGCGGCCGGTCTCGTCGACGGGCTCGGCCCGCCGGCGGCGGGGCAGGTGGTCGTCGCCGTCGGTGACCTCGATGATCAGGCGGCGGTCGGTGCGGCGCAGTCGTAGCCGCATGGGTGGGGTGCCGTGTTGGAGGGAGTTGGCGACGAGTTCGCTGGCGGCCAGGACGCCGAGGTCGTGGAGTTCCGGGGAGAAGCGCCAGGAGGCGAGGACGCCGGAGGCGAAGGCGCGGGCGCGGGGTGCCGCCTCGGTGCCGCCGTGGAGTTCGAGGGCGGCGTTGTGGAACAGCTCGGCGTCGTGTCCCGTACGGACCGGATTCTGGATGACGAGGATGGCGACGTCGTCGTCGTGGGTGGCGGTGATGCCCAGGGAGCGCAGCAGCCGGTCGCAGACGATGTCGGGGGTGCCGGTGGCGCCGGCGAAGGCGCGCTCCAGGGCGGCGACGCCCTCGTCGATGTCCTTGTCGCGGCGCTCGACGAGGCCGTCGGTATAGAGGACGGCGCTGCTGCCGGAGGCGAGCGGGACCGAGCCGGAGGTGTGCAGCCAGCCGCCGGTGCCCAGGGGCGGGCCGGTCGGTTCGGCGGCGCGGCGGACGGTGCCGTCGGCGTCGCGGACGAGCATCGGCAGGTGGCCGGCCGAGGCGTAGACCAGGCGGCCCTCGTTGGGGTCGTGGACTGCGTAGGCGCAGGTGGCGATCTGGCTGGCGTCGATCTCGGCGGCCAGGCCGTCCAGGAGCTGGAGGACCTCGTGGGGCGGGAGGTCGAGGCGGGCGTAGGCGCGGACGGCGGTGCGCAGCTGGCCCATGACGGCGGCGGCGCGCACCCCGCGGCCCATGACGTCGCCGATGACCAGGGCCGTCCGGCCGGCGCCGAGGGTGATCACGTCGTACCAGTCGCCGCCGACCGCGGCGTCCGTGCCGCCGGGCTGGTAGGTGGCGGCGACGCGCAGGTCGTCGGGCTGCTCCAACTCCTGCGGGAGGAGCGAGCGCTGGAGGGTGACCGCGGCCTCGCGCTGGCGGGCCTCGCTGGCCCGCAGCCGTTCGGCGGACTCGATCTGGTCGGTGACCTCGGCGCCGAAGACCAGGACGCCCTTGTGCGGGGCGATGCAGGCGACCTCCGGGTCGGGCGCCGGGCCGCTGGCGGCGACCTCGATGGGGGTGCAGGTGAAGGTGTAGTAGCCGTCGCGGGTGCGGTCCCCGCCGGCGCCGGCGGGGACCTTGCGGGACTTGACGGTGCGTGGTTTGCCGCTGCGGAGGACCTGGTCCATCAGGGGCAGCAGGCCCAGCTCGGCCAGCTCGGGGAGGGCTTCGCGGGCGGTGTGGCCGGCCGGGCGGGTGCCGAAGACGCCGGCGTACGCGCTGTTGACGTAGGCGATGCGGTGCTCGGGGCCGTAGACGACGGCGACCAGGGCGGGGATGGTGCCGAGGATGTCGTGGACGGAGAGCGCGTCGACGGTGGGCGGCGCGGCGGGCGGCGGTGCGTCCTCACCGGCGGAGCCCTCGGCGCGGGCGGCGGGTACGGTGCCGGGCTGGCCGGCGGGCGTGTCGCCGGCGGGTGCGGGCGCGGCGGCGTGCGCCGTGGGTCCCGAGGGTGGGGCGGCCGGTGTGGTCGGGCGGTCGGACCGGGCGGCGGTGCGCCGCTGTGTGCCCGGGAACCTGGCGCTCCAGCGCGTGAAGATCACGGAGGGGTACCTCTTACTTCGCGTCGTCGCGCGGGGTCTGGCCATCGGCGTGCGGGAACGCCCCGTGGCATGGCGGGGGGCACGGTCGGCTCCCTCTGACGGAATGCAGCAAACGTCCTGAATCCTCGCGATTGTCACTCTTCGCAGATACGAGCCCACCCATGGTCACACGTCCAGTGTGGCCGACCGGACGGTCATCCGTCAGACGCCGGGCGTCGGGGCGTAGTTCCCGGCGTCGGGGCGGCCGGGCGGCGCCGGGCGGGTGGGTGGCCAACGTCCCTGGTGGAGCGGCCGGTCAGCTGGTTTCGTTGTGCCGGCCGGTGCCCGCGGCGAGTTCGAATTCGGCGCGCGGGTTCTCCAGCGAGCCGAGGGAGACGATCTCGCGTTTGAAGAGACCGGCGAGGATCCATTCGGCGAGGATCTTGGCCTTGCGGTTGAAGGTGGGCACCCGGCTGAGGTGGTAGGCGCGGTGCATGAACCACGCCGGGTAGCCCTTGAGCTTGCGGCCGTAGACGTGCGCGACGCCCTTGTGCAGGCCGAGCGAGGCCACCGAACCGACGTATTTGTGCGCGTAGTTGTGGATCTCGCCGCCGCGCAGGGTCGCGGTGATGTTCTCGGCGAGCACCTTGGCCTGGCGGACGGCGTGCTGGGCGTTGGGGGCGCATTCGGTGCGCGGCTCGTCGGGCGTGGCGGGCGGCGGGACGGTCAGGTCCGGGACGGCCGCGGCGTCCCCGGCCGCCCAGGCGTGCTCCACGCCGTCCACCTGGAGCGCGGCGGTGCACTTGAGGCGGCCGCGGTCGGTCAGCGGCAGCTTGCTCGCGGCCACGATGGGGTGCGGTTTGACCCCGGCGGTCCACACCAGCGTCCTGGTGGGGAGGCGGGAGCCGTCGCTGAGCTGGACGATGCGCTTCTCGCAGGACTCCAGGCGGGTCTCCAGCCGGACGTCGATGTTGCGGGCGCGCAGCTCGCGGACGGTGTAGCGGCCCATGTCGGGGCCGACCTCGGGCAGGATCCGGCCGGTCGCCTCGACCAGGATCCACTTCATGTCCTCGGGTTGGACGTTGTGGTAGTAGCGGACGGCGTAGCGGGCCATGTCCTCCAGTTCGGCCAGGGCTTCCACGCCCGCGTAGCCGCCACCGACGAAGACGAAGGTCAGCGCCGCGTCGCGGACCTCGGGGTCGCGGGTGGAGGAGGCGATGTCGAGCTGTTCGAGGACGTGGTTGCGCAGTCCGATGGCCTCCTCGACGGTCTTGAAGCCGATGCCGACCTCGGCCAGCCCGGGGATCGGGAGGGTGCGCGAGACCGATCCCGGCGCGAGGACCAGTTCGTCGTAGGCCACGATGACGTCGGCGTCGCCGGCCTCCTCCGCGGCCAGGGTGGCGACGGTCGCCTTGCGCTCGTCGTGGTCGATGGCGGTGACCTCGCCGATGACGACCGTGCAGTGCGGCAGGACGCGGCGCAGCGGGACGACGACGTGGCGCGGTGAGATGGAGCCGGCCGCGGCCTCCGGCAGGAACGGCTGGTACGTCATGTACGGCTCGGGGCCGATGATGACGATCTCGACCTTGCCCTGCTGCAGCTCCTGCTTGAGCGTCCGCTGTAGTCGCAGCGCGGTGTACATGCCCACGTAGCCACCGCCGACCACGAGAATGCGCGCCACGTCGTCCGAAGACACAGTCTTCACAGAGGTTCTCCTCGCGGTGTCGACCAGGCCGGGGCGCCACCGAGCGGGTGGCCGGGCCGGCGGCGCGGCCACCTTCGGGCGCTGCGCCCCCGGAAAGCACAGCACTGTTCCATGACGCACTGCCGGAACGCCTTTGTCCACAGGCCGGTCGAAAAGTATGTCCGGTACGGGCCGCGGTGCGGAGTGGGACATTCCGGCCGAGTGACGCGAAGTACGCTGGTCAGGCGGAGATTGGCGCGGGGTGAAAGGACGGGCGAGCGGGGCGGATCGGGTCCATTGGGCCGATCGGGGGACACGGTGTGCGGAGGGCCCCCTTCAATCTTGACGCGGGCTCAACTATGTTCGTATCTCGTTGGGGTGCACCCTTTCGTCGGGTCACGCCGACCGTCAGGGCGGGGAGTCTCCGGGGGGAGACGTCATTACCGGGGGATCACTTATGCACATTCAGGGCTCTCAATGGCCGACGGCGGTCGCGATGACCGCTGCTTCCGACGGCGCCAACGGCGCCAACGGCAAGGGAACGGGCGCAATGACCGGCGCCAACGGGCGGAGCACACCACTGCGGGTGGACGCCCAGCGCAATCTGGAACACGTGTTGCGGGCGGCCCGCGAGGTCTTCGGCGAGCTGGGGTACGGCGCGCCGATGGAGGACGTGGCGCGGCGCGCCCGGGTCGGCGTCGGGACGGTCTACCGCCGCTTCCCGAGCAAGGACGTGCTGGTCCGGCGGATAGCCGAGGAGGAGACCTCCCGGCTGACCGAGCAGGCGCGGGCCGCGTTGGGACAGGAGGACGACCCGTGGTCGGCGCTGGCGCGGTTCCTGCGGACGTCGGTCGCCTCGGGGGCCGGGCGGCTGCTGCCGCCGGGCATCCTGCGGGTGGGCGCGAGCGAGGAGCTGGTGCCGGACGGCACGGCCGAGCCGCGGGTGCCGGACGGCGGCACCGAGGCACGGGTGCCGCTGCAACGGGTGGCGTCGGGCGAGGCGGACGGTCTGCGTCCGGGCGCCGAGACCGAGGAGACGCCGGGCGGGCAGGCGCTGCTGGAGGTCGTCGGGCGGCTGGTGGACCGGGCCCGGGCGGCGGGTGCGCTGCGGGTCGACGTCACGGTCTCCGACGTCCTGTTGGTGATCGCCACGGGTGCGCCGGCGCTGCCCGATCCGGGACAGCAGCAGGCGGCCTCGGCACGGCTGCTGGAGATCCTGCTGGAAGGGCTGCGGTCGCGCCCCACCACATGAGGGACGGCCGCCGGCCGCGCGGCGAGGAGTGCGGCGTCGGCCGCGCTGGCGCCGGTTCGTGCACCGGGCGCTCCAGTGGCGCCGGTGCCGGCCACCGGGGGCCCCGGGTGCGGGGCCTGCCGGCGGTTTGGCGGCGGCCCTGCGGCGTGAGCGCCCCGGTGGGCGGGCAAGAGCCCATACGGGTGAACGCCAGTGCGGTCGCCCCGGATGAGTGGTTGCCCACCGGAGCCCTAAAGCTTGGGCCACGGGTGTGGCACGCTTGCGCGGTGTTGCGGTGTGACGGCGGCTTCGGGAGCCTCGGCGATGGGTGTTGACGGGCGGGACGAGCGGCGCGGCGAGAGCGCGGGACGCCCGTCGGAGCAGGTGCCGGAACAGACCGGACCGCTGGGGGCGACGCCGCCGGCCGGCGGCGTGGCGGACACCGGGCCCAGCGTGCCGGCGCAGCGCCGGCACTCCAGGCGGCGAGAGCAACCTTCCGGCGCCGTGGAGGAGACGACGGTCACGGGCCAGGACGCGCATCTGCCGCCGTCCGACGCCGAGTTGGTCGCCGCGATGCGGGCCGGCGACGACAGCGCGTATGAGGAGCTGTACCGCCGGCACGCCGAGGCGGTGCGCCGGTACGCCCGCAGTTGCTGTCGGGACACCCACACCGCCGAGGACCTGACCGGTGAGGTGTTCGCGCGCACCTTGCAGGCGGTGCGCGGCGGCGCGGGGCCGGATTCGGCGGTGCGCGCCTATCTGCTGACGACCGTCCGGCGGGTCGCCGCGGCCTGGGCGAAGACCGCCCGGCGGGAGCAGTTGGTCGAGGACTTCGCGGTGTTCTCGGTGTCGGCGGCCGGCTCGTCCCTGGAGGACGACACCCGCGACCTGGGCGCGGACGTGCGGGCGATGCACGAGGCCGAGCAGACGATGGCGGTGCAGGCGTTCCGCAGCCTGCCGGAGCGCTATCAGACGGTGCTGTGGCACACCGCCATCGAGGACGAGTCGCCGAGCGAGGTCGCGCCGCTGCTCGGGCTGACCGCCAACGCCACCGCCGTCCTGGCGCACCGCGCCCGGGAAGGGCTCAAGCAGGCGTATCTGCAGGCGCACGTGAGCCAGTCGCTGACCGCGGGTGGCGACTGCGCGCGCTACGCCGACCGGCTCGGTGCGTACGCCCGGGGCGGGCTGCGGATGCGGGCCGAGCGGGGGCTGCGCAAGCACCTGGACGAGTGCGCCCGGTGCCGCGGGGCGGCGCTGGAGGTCGCGGACGTCAACCAGCGGATCGGGGCGGTGCTGCCGGTCGCGGTCATCGGCTGGTTCGCGGCCGGGTACGCCGTCAAGGGTGCCGCCGCGGTGGTCGGGGTCGCCGGGGCCGGGGCGGCGGCGGGTGCCGGGGTGGCTGCGGCCGCCGCGGGGTCCGGTTCCGGTGCGGCGGGTGGCGCCGGCGGGACGGCCGTGGGCGAGGGGCTGGCCGCTCCGGTGAAGGTCGCCGTCGGGGCCGGGTTGGTGGTCGCCGCGGGCGCGGCGTTGGCGTTCGCGCTGGCCGGATCACCGCAGCCGGATCCGCAGCCGCGGGCGCAACCGTACCGGCCGGCGCCGATCGTGCCCGCCCCGCCGCCGTCGCACACGCCGCGGCCCCCGGTGAGCGCACCGGGGGCGAAGCCGACCCCGGCTCCCCCGCCGGCGCCCGCCCCCACACCGCCCGAGCCCACACCGACTCCCACCCCGACCCCGACACCGCCTCCCACGCCCACGCCCACCCCGACGCCGCCGAAGCCGACGCCGACCCCGACGCCCACCCCCACACCGCCGTCCCCGCCGCCGACGCCGTACCAGGTCAACGCGCTGGAGTACGACTTCGCGGGGGACGGCACCAAGCCGGAGGTCCGCGCCTTCGACAGCAGCTGGATGTGGAAGCGGAAGCAGCCGAGCATCGGCGGGACGGCCTACCCCAACGGGGTGAGCGTGCACGCCTCCTCCTCGGTGGTCATCGACCTCAACCGGCAGTGCACGGCCTACGACGCGGTGGCCGGCGTGGACGACCTCAGCCTGGGGCTGGGCGCGCTGCGCTTCTCGGTGTACGCGGACGGGGTCCGGCTGTGGCGGTCGGCGGTCGTGCACGGCGGGGAGTCCGCGGTGCCGGTGCACGTCCCGTTGGCGGGCCGGAAGACGCTCCGCCTGGTGGTCGAGCCGGAGAGCGCGGGCGACCTGGTGGCGCTGGGGGACTGGGCGCGGTCGCAGATCAGTTGTCGGTGAGCGGGGCGCGGGCGGGTGGCGGCTCGGTGCGGGGTGACGGTTCCCTGCGGGGTGACGGTTCCCTGCGGGGTGACGGTTCGCTGCCAGTAGGCGGTTCACTGTCGGGGTGGCGGTGAGGGGCGGGCCGGAAATGCAGCGGCGAGGAAGCTGCTGCGGTGTCCGTAGGGAACGCTGTGGCCGCCGCCTCCTCAGGCCGTGGGTTCCTCAGGCCATGGTTCTTGAGGCCCTGGCTTCCTCAGGTCGTGGGTTTCCCAGGCCGTAGCTTGTTGCTCAAGTGGTGGGTTCCTCGCGACGTGGGGCCGCCTTCGGTGGGGCGTCCAGGTGGGTGCCGGCGTGCGCCCCGTTCCTCCGGCGTGTGGGGGTTCCGGCGCGCCGTAGGTCGCGCCGTTCCGCGGGGCGCACCGGGCGGCGGCCATGCGCCGAACGACCGCCCCGCGGGGAAACGACAGCGGGGGCGGTCGGTGGGACCGTCCGCCGTCGGGATCGGCGACGCTCGCTCCCGGCACCTCAGGAGAGCCGTGCGCGGGGCACCACGCCCCCGGCGAGCGCCCGTTGCCGCGGCGCCTCCGCGCCCGTCCAGCACGAGCCGCGGCGGGCCAGCAGCCGGCGCAACCACAGCTCCGTGGCGACCAGTTCGGCCAGGCCGTCCAAGGGCAGCGGGGCGCCCTCGGCCGCCGCGCGGAGTGCCGTGCGGACCACCCGCGCCTCGATCAGGCCGGCGTCGGCGAGCAGCGGCGCCTCGAAGAGCTGGAGCAGCCGGCCGACCTCGGCGCGCAGGCCGGCGCGGACCGCGGCGGTGTGGGTGTGCTGCGCGGCGGCACCCCAGCCGGGCGGCAGGTCCCGTACCCCGGCGCCGGCCAGGACCGAGCGCAGGACGGCCGCGCGGGCGCCGGGCTGCACCCGGAGGGTGTCCGGCAGGGCGCGGCAGGCGAGCACCACCTGGTTGTCGAGGAAGGGGGCGTGCAGCCGCTGGCTGCGGACCTCGACGGCCTGCTCGAAGACCCGGTAGTCGGCGGCCTGACGGGCCAGGGCGGCGCGGGCCCGCCGTTCGCCCGGACGGCCGGCGGCGGGCGAGCGCCGCGCCGCGTCCCCGAGGCGAACCGATACCTCGGCCAGTGCCTCGCCCGTGAGCCAACGTGCCGCTGGCCCCGGGCGGCACCAGGCGAGCGCGGCCAGTGAGGCGTCCACCGCACCGCCGGCCACCGGCTCGTCGGCGAACTGCCGCTCCATCAGGCGGCGCGCGGCCTCGGCGATCCCGGTGGCGTAGGGGGTGCGGGCGAGCTTCCGGGCGGCCCGGTAGACGGTGAACGGGACCAGGACGGAGTGCGCGGACGGGCCGTCGGCCCTGGCCAGCGCGGTGACCGGACGCAGCAGGTGGCGTCGGCGGCGGTCCATGAGGAGGTCGGCGAGGCGGGCCGGGTGGGCGTCGAGGACCTGCCGGGCGCCGTTCCCGACGAAGTGGTCGGCGCCGCCGGACAGCAGCCGCCTGCGGTGTCGGCCGGCGAGGGTCAGCGCGGGTCCGGGCTCGTCCGTGAGCGGGAGGACGTCCAGGCCGGTGTACGGGAGGGCCTCGTCGCCGGCCGCGACGACGACGTGGTGCAGCCGGGGGTTCTCGGCGATCCCGCGGGCGCGCTCCAGTTCTGCCTCGTGCTGGGCCTGGTCGCCATGGGTGGCGAGGTCGTTGAAGGTGACGGCCAACAGGCGCTCGCCGTGGCCGTTGATCCGTCCGGGCTGCCCGGGGAGGCCGGCGGCCAGGAGGGCGAGCGTGCCGGATGCGCTGCCTCCGGAGAGGTCGGCGCCGATGCCGGGGGCCGGGCCCCCGCGTGCCGCGCGCCGCTCCGCGGGGCCCATACCGGGCACCGGGCCGGGGTCGAGCCGGTCGAGCCCGTCCGGGTCGGGGGCGAAGCGGGGGGCCGCCAGCCGGGCCCGGACGGCCTCCACCAGGGCCTCACGGACGGCGTCCACGGCTTGTTCCGGGGCGAGTTGGGGAGCGGCGACGGCCAGGGACGCGGGCGGCTCGTAGGAGGCGATCTCGCTGCTGCCGGTGCGCAGCACCAGGGCGTGGCCGGGCGGGATCCGGCGGACACCGTCGTACGGAGTGCCGGCGCCCAGCGCCTCGGGGGCGTCCGGGCAGGCCAGCAGCGCGGCCAGATGGCCGACGTCGAGGCTGGCCTCCACGAGGTCGGCGAGCGGCAGGGCGGCGGTGGCGTACGCGGTGCCGCCGGCCCACCTGGTGTGGAAGACGGGACGGGCGCCGGCCAGGTCTCCGGTGACGGTGATCCGGCGTCCCACCTGGGCGACGACGGTGTAGCTGCCCGGCCAGGCGGTGAGGTGGCGCAGGGCACCCCCGCGGGCGGCGAACAGGCCCACCTTGAGTTGGTCGTCGGTGGCACCGCAGACCCCGAAGACGGCGAGCCGGGTCTCCGGGTCGGCCTGGACGACGCGCACCTCATGGGGCCGCCAGTCGCCCACCGCCCAAAGGGGATCGGGGTCGCCCCACAGGAGTTGGGCGCCCACGGGCAGCAGCGTCCGGCACTCCCTGTTGGTGGTCGCGGCACTGCTCCACCCCACCAGCCAGCGCATCGCCGCCTCCACCCGATTCCCCGTCCGCCGGGGTGGCCGGCGACCGCCCCGTACAGCGGATTCCCCAGCTGTCCTGCGGTCCATGCTGCCATGGCGGTGGCCTGCGGGAGGTGCTGGAGGAGGCCCCGGATACCGGCGGGCGGCGGGCGCGGCGGACCACCGTGCAGCGGCGGTGCGGTGCCCCTGGAGGTGGACGGGGCGGTCGGCGACGGCCCCGGGCGACCCCCCGTGTGGCCCCCGGGACAGCCGACGGCGTGAAAGCATCACCCGTCGGTTTTCGGCCAAAGTCCGTACCGTGCAACCGAGTTGACGCCTGGACGTCGCCCCGTACGCGGCGTCGTTGCGGCACGGTGGCCGAACGTCGCCCGGTCCCCGCGACGGTCCGGGAAGCGGGCTGCGCCTCCCGGACCGGACCGCCACCCGCGGGGAATGAGGTGGCGGTGTCCCCCAGCCCACTGGATCCAGTGCAGCGGGCCGACCCACGCAGAACTCATCGAAGCGTGGGGGCCGTTGAGGGGGCAGCGCGCACGCACGGGCGCATGGGCACACGTACCCGGAGCACATGCCAATTCCCGCACCCCCGTTTGAACACGAATCTCGCCATCCAAGACACCGACCCTTAACGGTAGGGATCCGGCGAACTACTCTGGGTGGACGCATGCCCCGGGGTACGGGGCGGCCGTCGCTGTGTCGAGGGGTGCGCATGTCCAGGGATACACGCGGGCCGAACGAAAAGCTCGGCACCGTTCTCGCCCTCGCGGGGATCAGCAATGCCGGACTGGCGCGCCGGGTCAACGACCTCGGTGCGCAACGCGGCCTGACGCTTCGCTACGACAAGACGTCCGTGGCCCGTTGGGTCTCCAAGGGCATGGTGCCCCAGGGCGCCGCGCCCCATCTGATCGCGTCGGCGATCGGCAGCAAGCTCGGGCGCCCGGTACCGCTGCACGAGATCGGCCTGGCCGACGCCGATCCGGCGCCCGAGGTGGGGCTCGCCTTCCCTCGCGACGTGGGTGCGGCGGTGCGTTCGGCGACCGAGCTGTACCGTCTCGATCTCGCCGGCCGACGGGGTGGGGGCGGCGGCATCTGGCAGAGCCTGGCCGGATCCTTCGCCGTCAGCGCGTACGCAACTCCCGCCTCCCGTTGGCTGATATCGCCGGCGGACAGTTCGGTGGCGCGGGAGGCGGCCGAGGCGCGGGACAAGGACGCCGCGGCCGCCGGTGACGCGGGGGTCCCGCAGCACGTCGGCCACAGCGACGTCACCAAGCTGCGCGAGGCGGCCGAGGACGCCCGGCGCTGGGACTCCAAGTACGGCGGCGGCGACTGGCGTTCGTCCATGGTGCCGGAGTGCCTCCGGGTGGACGCGGCACCGCTGCTGCTCGCCTCGTACAGCGACGAGGTGGGGCGCGCGCTCTTCGGGGCGACGTCCGAACTCACCCGCCTGGCGGGCTGGATGGCCTTCGACACCGGTCAGCAGGAGGCCGCCCAGCGGTACTACATCCAGGCGCTGCGACTGGCCCGGGCCGCCGCCGACGTCCCCCTGGGCGGGTACGTGCTCGCGTCGATGTCCCTCCAGGCGACCTACCGCGGGTTCGCCGACGAGGGCGTCGACCTGGCCCAGGCCGCCCTGGAGCGCAACCGCGGACTGGCCACCGCCCGCACCATGAGCTTCTTCCGCCTGGTGGAGGCGCGGGCCCAGGCCAAGGCCGGGGAGGCACGCGCCTGCGAGGTGGCGCTGAAGGCGTCCGAGGGCTGGCTGGAGCGCTCCCGCAGCGGCGATCCGGACCCGTCCTGGCTGGACTTCTACTCCTACGAACGCTTCGCCGCCGACGCCGCCGAGTGCTACCGGGACCTGCGACTGCCCCGTCAGGTGCGCCGCTTCACCGAGCAGGCGCTGTCCCGGCCGACGGAGGAGTTCGTCCGGTCGCACGGGCTGCGCCTCGTGGTGTCGGCCGTCGCCGAACTGGAGTCCGGCAATCTGGACGCGGCCTGCGCCGCCGGCACCCGTGCCGTCGAGGTCGCGGGCCGGATCTCCTCCGCCCGCACCACCGAGTACGTCCGTGATCTGCTGCACCGCCTGGAGCCGTACGGGGACGAACCGCGCGTGGTCGAACTCCGGGAGCGGGCCCGGCCGTTGCTGGCGGCCCCGGCGTAGGGCGGGTGGAGCGGGCAGAGGAGAGGGGCGGTCGGTGACGGGCCGGCGGACCGGCCGTCGAGGGTGCCTCGCCGCGGGATCGTCGCCGCAGGTCAGACAGGTCACTGCGGATTGTCGGTGCCGCCCGTCATGATGGACTACGTCGTCGGCGATGACGCGCGGGCCCGCGGCGACGAGCGGGTCGGCGGTCATGCGGTTGGGGAGGTGCAGTGGCGGCGTACGACTGCGATGTGCTGGTGATCGGTGCCGGGATCGTGGGGCTCTCCACGGCCCGTGCCCTCACCCGCGCCGCGCCCGGCATACGCGTCGTGGTGCTGGAGAAGGAGCCGGGTGCGGCCCGCCACCAGACCGGACGCAACAGCGGCGTGATCCATAGCGGCATCTACTACCCACCGGGCTCGCTGAAGGCCCGTTTCGCCCTCCAGGGGTCGGCGGAGATGGTCAAGTTCTGCACCGAACACGACATCCCGCACGAGGTCACCGGCAAGCTGATCGTCGCCACCGACCGCAGCGAGCTGCCCCGGCTGCACGGCCTCATCCAGCGCGGCCGCGAGCACGGCCTGCCGGTGCGGGAGCTGGGTCCCGCCCAGATCGCCGAGTACGAGCCCGAGGTGCGCGGGCTGGCCGCCATCCACGTGGGCACGACCGGGATCTGCGACTTCGGGGCGGTGGCCCGGCAGTTGGCCCGGCTCGCCCAGGAGGACGGCGCCCGGGTGGTGCTCGGCGAGGAGGTCACCACCATCGCCCGCCGTCCGGGCCGGGTCGCGGTCCGCACGGCCGGCGGCACGGTCTACCGCGCCCGCGCCCTGGTCAACTGCGCCGGGCTGCACTGCGACCGGGTCGCGCGGCTGGCGGGCGACGCCCCGGGCATGCGGATCATCCCGTTCCGGGGCGAGTACTACACCCTCGCCCCGGAGCGCGCCGCACTGGTCCGCGGCCTGGTCTACCCGGTCCCCGACCCGGCCTTCCCCTTCCTGGGCGTCCACCTCACCCGCGGTATCGACGGCTCCGTCCACATCGGGCCGAACGCCGTCCCCGCGCTGGCCCGCGAGGGCTACGACTGGCGCACCGTGCGTCCCACCGAGCTCGCCGGGACGCTCGCCTTCCCCGGTTCCTGGCGGATAGCCCGCCGCCACTGGCGCTACGGCGCGGGCGAACTCCAGCGTTCACTGTCCCGCCGCGCCTTCGCGGACGCGGTCCGCCGGCTGCTGCCCGACGCCCGTGAGGAGGATCTCCTGCCCTCCCCGGCCGGGGTCCGGGCGCAGGCCGTCCTCCCCGACGGCACCCTCGTCGACGACTTCCTCTTCGCCGAGTCCCCCGGCATGATCCACGTCCTCAACGCCCCGTCCCCGGCCGCCACGGCCTCCCTCCCGATCGGCCGGGAGGTGGCCCGGCGGGTGACCCGGCTCCTGGGGATGCCGGCCCGGGAGGTGGGGGACGAGGGCCTCACGGGGTGAGGGGGACGAGAGTTTCACGGGGTGAGGGGGAGCGAGGGCCTCGCGGGTTGCGGGGCGCCGGTGGGCGGACCCGGCTGCCCGGTCCGGGCCCGGTCCGAGCGGGGCCCGGTCGGACCTGGTCGGACCTGCCGGACCTCCCGCCGTCGCGGCGCTGACCTGCGGCTCCGGTGGTCGGTGGGGGCGCCGGCCGGGGTGTGCCCTCGGCGACGGTCCCGTCCGCGGCGACGTCATCCGTAGAATCGACGCACTGTGTCCGAGAACCCCGCCACCCCCGAAACCGCCACCGCCGCTGCCGACGCCACGGGCGCGGACGCCTCGGTGACCGCCGTCCCGCCCGCCCCGCGCCCCCTCGGCGCCACCGCCGCGTCGGCCGCCGTGCCCCGCCGCGGCAAGCCGATGTTCCCCGACGGGACGGGGCCGGCGGCCGACCCCGCGGGCTCACACCACGAGCGGCGGATCCGGTCCTTCCAACCCCGCCGCAGCCGCGTCACCTCCTCCCAGGCCGATGCGCTGCGCCGCCTCTGGCCCACGTGGGGCCTGGACATCGACGGGCTCTCCCGCCTCGACCTCGACGCGTTCTTCGGCGGGCTGCCGGTCGTCCTGGAGATCGGCTTCGGGATGGGCGAGGCCACCGCGCAGATGGCCGCCGCCGACCCGGACACCGGCATCCTCGGCTGCGATGTGCACACCCCCGGCCAGGGCCATCTGCTCGGTCTCGCGGAGCGGAACGGCCTGTCCAACATCCGGGTGGCCAACGGCGACGCGATCATCCTGCTGCGCGAAATGCTCGCCCCCGGGTCCCTCGCCGGTCTGCGCGTGTACTTCCCGGATCCCTGGCCCAAGAAGCGCCACCACAAGCGCCGGCTGATCCAGCCGGAGTTCGTGGCGCTGGCGACCACCCGGCTCGCGCCCGGCGCCCTGGTGCACTGCGCGACCGACTGGGAGCCGTACGCCGAGCAGATGCTGGAGGTCCTCTCCGCCGAGCCGACGCTGGAGAACCTGCACTCCGGGTACGCGCCCCGGCCGGGCTTCCGGCCGCTGACCAGGTTCGAGGGACAGGGTCTGGACAAGGGGCACACCGTGCACGACCTGCTGTTCCGCCGCCGAGGCTGAGGGCCGCGGCCCTCCGGGGGCGCCGGGTCGACCCGCCCCTCCCCCGGCACACCCAACCCACCTGCCCGTACCGCCCCACCCTCGCTAGGGTCGATGGGTGTACCCGTCACCGCCGCCGCTCCCCGAGCACCCAGCCGGCCCGCCGCCGTACACACCCGCCGAGGTCCACGACGGGCCCCGGCGCCGGGGTGCGCCCTGGCGCAGCAAGACCGTCCGGGCCATCGCGCTGGCCGCGCTGCTCGCGCTCTCCGGCGTGCTCATTCTCGGCATCGTCCGGCGGCAGACGGGCACCGAGGGCCTGCTGGTCGGCCTCGGGCTGGCCGTGTTCCCGGTGCCGCTGCTGATCGCGGCGTTCTGCTGGCTGGACCGGATCGAGCCCGAGCCCTGGCGGAATCTGGCGTTCGCCTTCGCCTGGGGGGCGTGCGCCGCCACCTTGGTCGCGGTCCTGGCCAACGGCTTCGCGACCGACTGGCTGGCGAACAACATCTCCTCCGCGTCACCGACCGAGGCCGCGGCCTGGGGTTCGACGGTCGTCGCCCCGATCGTCGAGGAGGTGATGAAGGCCGCCGCCATCGTGCTCCTCTACCGCTTCCGCCGCCGTGACTTCGACGGCATCACGGACGGCATCGTGATCGCCGGCATCACCGCCACCGGCTTCGCCTTCACCGAGAACATCCTCTATCTGGGCAGCGCCTTCGGCGAGGACCAGTCCATGGGGCACACCGGTCTGAGCTCCCTCACCGCCGGCACCTTCTTCGTACGGATCGTGGTCTCCCCGTTCGCGCATCCGCTCTTCACGATCCTCACCGGCCTGGCGCTCGGGATAACCGCCACCCGCTACCCGCGCCGCCGCGGTGCCCGCGCCGCGCTCGTCCTCCTCGGCCTGGCCGCCGCGATCCTGCTGCACGGCGTGTGGAACGCCGCCTCCAGCCTCGGCGACGCCGGCTTCCTCACGATCTACGGCGTGTGCATGGTGCCGGTCCTGCTGGCCCTGACCTGGCTGGCGCTGTGGGCCCGCCGGCAGGAACTGCTGTCCGTCCGGGTGTACCTCGCCCCGTACGCCGCCGCCGGCTGGCTCGCCGCGCCCGAGCCGACCGCGCTCTCCTCGCTCAGGACCCGCGCCCTGGCCCGCGACATCGCCCGCCGCACCCACGGCCCGGCCGCCGCCCGCGCCGTCACCGCCTACACCACCCTGGCCACCGCCCTCTCCTTCCACCGCCGCCGCGCCCACCTGGCGGGCCCGTCCCCGGACTTCACCGCCCGGGAGCGCGAACTCCTGGAGCGGCTGTGGCAGTACCGGCCGTGGGCCGGTCCGGCGCTGCTCCAGGCGTGGGCGTGCGGAACGGGGACACCGAGCCCGCCGGAGGGGGCGCCGGGCCCCGCCGGGACGGCACCCCGCCGCGCCTCGGCCCTGCGGCACGGGGCCCGGTCGCGCAACGGTGACCAGCGCTGATCGGGCTCCCCTGGCCTTCACCGGCCTCACCAGCCTCACCGGCCTCACCGGCCTCACCGGCCTTCGGCAGGATGACCGCGTACCTGCCGGATCCTCGTCCCCCGGCGGATCGGCCGGTAGGCACCGGCCTGTAGGCATCAGCCCGTAGGCATCGCCGCTAGGAGCATCCGGGCCCGTCGGGCCTTCCGTGCCCCGGTGGACCGTGCTCCCGGACGGCGCGAGGGCCGCGCGTAGGCTCCTGGGAGTTGTCCGTGAAAGGGAGGATTCTGCGATGGCTGGGATTCCGACGAGTGTGGTGGCGGCCGCGGGGCTGGTGGGCGGTTACGGCGTGGCCCGGTGGACCAAGAAGCGGCCGCTGGGTGGGGTGGCACTGGCGGCTGCCGGAGCGGTGGCCGCTCGCGGCTGGCAGCAGAAGGCCGGTACGAAGGCGGCTGCCGCGCTGAGTGGTGCCTATGTGGCGGCGTTCGCGGGGTCGCACCCGCTGGCCAAGAAGATCGGGGCGTGGCCTTCGGTGTTCGCGGTGGCGGGCGGGGTCGCGCTGGCCTCGTGGGCGGTGGCGGACCGGCGCGGATGAGGCCGGGCCGGCGGACCGACCGCCGAGGGGTGTCCTGACACCGTTGCGGTGTGCGGGGACCGTAGGGCCCCCGCACATCGTGCTGGGTCAGGCCGATGCCGCCGTGAGGAGGGCCACCTCGACGTCGGTGAGGGCGAGTTCGGTGACGGCCAGCAGGGCCGGAAGCTGGGCCAGGGTGCGGGCACTGGCGATGGGGGCCGCCACGGTCGGCTGGGCGGCGAGCCAGGCGAGGGCGACGGTGGACACCTCGGCGCCGTGGGCCGCGGCGACGGTGTCGAGGGCCTGGAGGACGCGGCGGCCGCGGTCGGTCTCCAGGTGCCCGGCGGCCTTCCCGGAGCGGGCGCTGTCGACGCTGCCGCCCGGGCGGTACTTGCCGGTCAGGAAGCCGGAGGCGAGGGCGTAGTACGGGACCGCGGCGATGCCGTTA
The DNA here is from genome assembly GCF_042886435.1 of Streptomyces sp. NPDC058000. NCBI lineage: Bacteria > Bacillati > Actinomycetota > Actinomycetes > Kitasatosporales > Streptomycetaceae > Streptomyces > Streptomyces sp. NPDC058000. Next base: position 65,346 of record NZ_JBHVQS010000038.1, on the reverse strand, counting down.
CGGGCGGCCACGTCGGCGAGTTCGCCCTCGTAGGTGTCGCGGGAGACCAGGTTGTAGTGCGGCTGGAGGGCGACGTAGCGGGCCACTCCCTCGCGGTCGGAGAAGTCCAGCGACTCCTGTAGGCGCTGCGCGGAGATGTTGGACGCGGCGATCTCCCGGACCTTGCCCGCCCGGACGAGCTCGTCGAGGGCGGTCAGGAACTCGCCCACCTCGACCGATTCGTCGTCGTAGTGGGTGTAGTAGAGGTCGATGTAGTCCGTGCGGAGACGGCTCAGGGAGAGGTCGACGGCGGTCTTGATGGTGGCGGCGGACAGGCCCTTGTGGTCGGGGTGGGCGCCGACCTTGGTGGCGATCACGACCTCGTCGCGGTTGCCGCGGGCCGCCATCCAGTTGCCGATGACGGTCTCGGACTCACCGCCCTTGTTGCCGGGCACCCAGGCCGAGTAGACGTCGGCGGTGTCGATGAAGTTTCCGCCGCCGGCCACATAGGCGTCGAGGACGGCGAAGGACTCGGCCTCGTCGGCGGTCCAGCCGAAGACGTTGCCTCCGAGGCAGAGCGGGGAGACGGACAGCGAACCGAGCGGCTTGGGAGTGGGGGCTGAGCTCTGGGCGTGTGTCACGGTCATGTTCGGTATCAACGTCGGCGCAGGGGGAGTTGTTCCCCGCGGCCGAGACCGGCGGCGCTCCCCGGCGGCTGCCCACGGGGCGTGGGCAGCCGGCCGGATCGATCAGACGGTGGCCCCGTGGCCGTGCAGCCAGGGCAGCGGATCCGTCGGGGCGCCGGCGCCCGGGCGGACCTCCAGGTGGAGGTGCGGAGCGGTGGCGTTCCCGGTAGCGCCGACACGGCCGATGACGTCGCCCGTGTGGACCCGGCCCGTCGTCTTGACCATCGAGGACAGGTGGCAGAACCAGAGCTCCGTACCGTCGTCGAGGGTGAGGACGATGCGGTAGCCGTAGCCGCCGGCCCAGCCCGCCTGGGTGATGGTCCCGTCGTGAACTGCCGTGACCAGCGTGCCGGTTGGGGCCGTGAAGTCCTGGCCGGTGTGGTCCGCGGCCCAGCGGTCGCCGGTCTGCCCGAAGCCGGCGGCGAGGGTGTACGAGGAAACCGGGGCGGCGAAGGGCTTCGCCGCGTCGGTGGGCCGGTCGGCCTGCGGCGCCGGACGGGCCTCCGGCGCCGTGCGGGGCGCGGCTTCCGCCCCTGCCTGAGGCTCGGCTGCCGTTTCGGCTTCCGATTCAGCCGCTGGTTCGGCTGCCGTCTCGGCTGCCGTTTCGACTGTTGGCTGCGTCGCCGTCGTCGTTTCCGGCGCTGCCGCCGGCTTCTCCTCGCCCGTCGCGGCCCGCTCCGCGGCCCCCTGCTGGGCGCCCGTGTCGTGGGCCGCCTGGAGGACGGCGGCGTGCTCCGCGGCGCCCGGCCGGCCGTCGGCCTGCTGGAGGATGCGGTTGCGCAGCGCCTCGGCCGCGCCCTGCGCGCCGTCACCAGGAGCGATGGCCTGGGAGAGGGGTGCGGAGGGGCTGGAGGGGGCGGCGACCGCCGAAGTGGCGGCCGTCGGGGCGTGCGCGACACCGCCGCCGGCCGCCAACGGGCTGGCACCGGGGCGGGGCGCGGCGTCCTGGTGCGCGCCGGCGGCGTCATCGACCAGCCCACCGGGGTCGGGCATCGATATCGGCACCGGCGGTCGGCCCTCGGCCGCGGCCACCCCGCTCGCGCCGACCGCCGCGATCACGCCGACGCCCAGCACCGTGCCGCCGCGCGCCAGACCACCGCCGCGCTGCTTGGCCACCCGGTGCTTGCCGCGGACCAGACGGGCCGCTCCGTCGCCGACACCCGACTCGTCGACCGGGAACCCCTCCTCATCGGCGCCCTCGCCGTCGGCGCCCTCGCTTTCGAGGCCGAGCGCCGGCTCGCCACCGGGCAGCGAGCCCGCCACCGGCGCACCCTGCACCGGTACGCCCGGGGACGGCGCCCCCTGGGGCAGCGGTTCCGGGACCAGCAGGTCGTGGGAGAACGCGCCCTGGTGCGGACGCCGATCGGTCAACTCCCCGTAGGGCGGCTGGACATGGGCCGAGCCAACGGGAGCACCGACACCAGCGGGATGACTGGCAGCGGTGGGATCACCGGCAGCGGTGGGAACAGCGAGGCCGGTGGGACCACCGGGCCCGGCGGGGCCGCCGAAGCCGACCGAGCCGCCGAAGTCGGCGGGGCCACCAAGGCCGTACGCGGACGGAGCATGAGGGGCGGGCCTATTGGACGCCACGGGGGCGCACTCCTTTCCTTCCTTCTCGCCTACCGGGTTAGCTGACGGGTTCGGAGCAGGAAGGTCTCCTACGAGCGCCCCCTGGCGAGAGGCGCCCGATTCACCCCAAGAGGGTGGTTCCCCGGTTCCCTCGACTCAATTCCCAGCAATTCCAGGCGGATCCGACAGGCCCCTCGGAACCGGTCGATCCGGGCGACTCGACTCGGGTCGAGGACACGGATCGGGGACACCGGTCGCGCCGTGCGAACAGCCGGCTCGGGCGGGTGGCTTTAAAGGTCGTTCTGGACGTGCGGGAACAGCGCGTACGGGATTCGGCGTCGGCGCACGGTGCCGCCACTGGCGACGGCTGGGACGACCGCGCTCCGTTATCGGACAGTAATAGAGACGGTGCGGGAAATCCAAGCGTTCCCACGAATCCACGGGGGTTCCGCAAGCCCCCCGAGGAAGCTCTGGCATGGACTTTTACCCCCAGCCCGGCCGCAAACAGGGCGAGTTGGTACCGCCCCGCCAAACGATCTCGTGATGATTGTGCGTGAGTCGTTATGCGGAGGGACGCCCCGCAGTTACGGAACGTGAGGAGGATAACGTCGCCTCATGGTCGTCAACGTCGCGAACACCGGAAACGCCGGGACCGCCGGGAACACCGTCAACAACCCACGGGAAGTGGCGGATCGGTACCGGCAGTTCTCCTGGCAACAGGCGCGGGGACAGTCCGACGCGCACGAGGAACTGTCCGCCCGGATCGGCCAGGACGACGAGTTCTGCGAACTGCTGGCGGGTTCGCTGCCGGCCGGCAACAAGCAGCAGCCGAACCTGCTGCTCGCCGCGGTGCGCTACCTCGACGGTCCGCACGCGGAGCTGGGCCCGCGCGGTGAGGCGGCGTACGGGCGTTGGCGCGAGTGGACGGTCCGGCACTGGGACGAGGTCCGCGCGGTGATCATGCGACGCTCCACCCAGACCAATGAACCGGCCCGCTGCGCCACATTGCTGCCGTTGCTGGCCCGTCTGCCGCAGCCGCTGGCCCTCCTGGAGGTCGGGGCGTCGGCGGGGCTGTGCCTGCACCCGGACCGGTACCGCTACCGGTACGTCCAGGAGGGACCCCACGGGGACCACGGGGACCACGGGAGCCACGGGAGCCACGGGAGCCACGGCGACTACGGGAGCCATGGCGCGCCCGTCGAGGGCGGTGCCCCGGACACCCCGGTCACCTTCACCTGCCGCACCAGCGGGGCCGCACCCGGAGGCGACGACGGCACCACGGTGCTGCCCGGTGAGCTGCCCGAGATCGTATGGCGCGGCGGCATCGACCTGGACCCGCTCGACCCGGTCGGGGAACCGGACGACCTCCGCTGGCTGCGCGCCCTCGTATGGCCCGGTGACGAGGCCCGTACGGCGCGGCTCTCGGCGGCCGTCGAAGCGGTGCGGACGTCGCCCCGCCCCACTCTGGTGCGCGGTGACCTGATCGACGAGCTGCCGGCGCTGGCCGCCCAGGCGCCGCCCGAGGCGACGCTCGTCATCTTCCACAGCGCGGTGCTGACCTACCTTCCGCCGGCCCGGCGCGAGGAGTTCGCCCGGCTCGTCCGGTCGCTGCTGGCCGAGCGGGACGGCGGGGGGCACTGGATCTCCCAGGAGCACCACAGCGTGCTGCCGTGGATCACCGCGCCGGAGCACCGTTCCCTCGGGCCGGCGGACGCGATGCTGCTGACCCTCGCCGTGGACGAGCGTCCGGTCGCCCTGACGGGCCCGCACGGCCAGAGCGTGCACTGGCTGCGGCCGCCGCTGCCGTAGCGCGGGCCGATCGCGCCCCGACCGGCCCTGGGACCGGGCCGGGGGGCGCGTCCCCGTTGCCGCCCCGTCCGTGAGGACTGCGGACTGCGAGCTGCGGACTGCCGGGCCCTTGAAAGCCGCCTGAAAACCGCCCACAGGCACCGCCCACCCCGTCCCGTCCGTCCCGTCCCGTCCCGAAGGCCAGCCCGCCGGCTACGCCTCCAAGGGCCGCTGGACCGCCATCAACGCCATATCGTCCGCGGGTCCCCCACCGGTATGCCGGGCGACGTCCTCGACCACCACGTCCAACAGGTCGCCGGGCCCGCTGTACTGGCTGCCACGCAACCGGGCGCACGGGTCGTAGAACCGGCCGGCCCGGTCGCGGGCCTCGGTCACCCCGTCGGTGAACAGGAGCAGCAGCGCCCCGGCCGGGAAGAACGTCTCGTCGGCGCGGTCCGGCCAGCCCGCCATGTCGCTCAGACCCAGCGGCAGCGCGGCGGTGGACGGGGTCAGCTCCCGTAGGCCGCCGTCCGGGGTGAGCAGCAGAGGGGGCGGGTGGCCGCGGTTCAGGAGGCGGAGCACGGACTCGTTCCCGGCGGGGACCTCCGCCAGGACGGCCGTGGTGAAGCCCTCGTGCTGGTCGAGGCCCGCGCGGCGCCCGCCCTCCCGTTTGATCGCCCGTTCCAGCCGGCCCGCCACCGCTTCCAGGGTGGCCTCCTGTTCCGCCGCCTCCCGAAAGGCGCCGATCACGACGACCGCGGCCTCCACGGCCTCCAGCCCCTTGCCCCGTACATCGCCGACGATCATCCGCACGCCGTGCGGGGTGTCCTGGATGGCGTGCAGGTCGCCGCCGATGCGGGCGCCGGCCCGGGCGCCCACGTAGCGCGCGGCGACCGCGAGACCGGCCAAGGTGTCGGGCGGCGCCGGCAGCACGGCCCGTTGGGCGGCCTCCGAGACGTCCCGTACGGAGGCGAGCCGGGCGTCGCTGCGCCGGACGACCCGGTTGATACCGAGCGCCAGGAGGGCCACCACGATGACCGTGATCGCCTCAGTGGCGGACTGGAAGTAGTCCTCGACGCCGTGGTACGTGGCGAGCAGGATTTCGCTGAGGGTGGCGGCCACGGCGGTGGCGGCGGTGGCCCGTAGGGAGTACAGCGGGGCCGCGACCAAAGGGGCGGCGGAGAGGAACGGGGCCGCGGTGTACTGGGGCGGCGTGGCGAGGTCGAAGAGCACGCCGATGACGATCAGGACGGCGGGGAGCCAGCGCACCAGCCGGCGACCGAGCGAGGGCAACGCGTCGCGGCGCGCCCGCCGTTCCTCCTCGCCCGTGCGGTTCCCGCCGCCTCGCACCATCCGCACCGGCCTCTTCCCACTCCGCCCGCCCGGGTGACACCCGGTACGGGTCCGGCACCGCCGCGCTCCGCCCGCACTGCCCGTTCCGACCCCAGCCGCCGGACCGTCCTCGCTGGCGAACCGATCCCGTTGCGTCGGTCATGCCACATCCGACCGTCGTGCCGCATCCGGCCGTCATGCCACATCCGACCGTCGTGCCGCATCCGGCCGTCATGCCGCTTCAAGGCTTGCCGCCACGGCGCCGGCCGGCGAGTCCTCCTGCGCCGAACGGGGTAGGAGCAGGCTGGGGCCGCCCCACCCCCTACGGGTTCCCCCCACCGGGCTCCGGCGCCGTCCCCCGCCCCCCGCCCTCGCACTGATGGACCGTGGCCTGCGCGTGGGCGAGGAAGCGCCGGGTCAGCGGATGCCCGTGGTGCCGCGGAAAGACGAGCTGCAACGGCATCAGGGGCGCGTCGGGGATCGCCACGAAGGAGATGAACGGGTGCACCCGTTGCCGGCCGATGGACTCCGGTACGACCCCGACGCCCCGGTTCCCGGCCACCGCCTCCAGCCACTCGTCGAAGTTCCCGCACCGGGCGGCGATTTCCGGCTGTTCCTCCGGCGGCCAGTCCGACCCGTCCGTCGTCCCGCCGACCTCGTTCAGCACCAACGGCATACGGGCCAGCTCCCGCCAGCCGACCTCGTCCCGCGCGGCGAGCGGGGACCGCACCGATACGGCGGCGACCCGCCGCTCGTGCAGCAGCGTCACCGCCGTCAGGCCCGGCACGGTGATGTTCCCGCGCAGGATCGCGATATCGACCTCGCCGCTGTCCACCCCCGCCAGGGCCGCGTCCCGCCGGAAGACCCGCGCCCCGACCCCGGTCTCCGCCTCGAACCGCTCGATGGCGGCCTGCGGCCAGGTGGCCGGAAATCCCCAGGCGAAGCCGATGCGGAAGAGGGGCACGTCCGGCGCCGGGAGGAGGGCCGTCTCCAAACGGGGCAGCAGCCCGCGGAGTTCGTCGTACAGCCGCTCGCCGGCCGGGGTGAGCGTGACCTGCCGGGTGGTGCGCTCCAGGAGGCGGTAGCCGAGCAGTTCCTCCAGGCGGCGGATGGTGCGGCTGACCGTGGGCTGGGAGAGGCCGAGGCGGTCGGCCGCCCGGGTGAAGTGACGCTCCTCGGCGAGGGCCAGGTAGCAGCGGAGGTGGTGCAGCTCGATGCCCGGTATCGCCATGATCGACATCCTAGGCGGCCCCGCCCGGGCCCCACCGGGATCGGTGGGCACCGCCCGCCCCACCGCTCTCCCGCACCTCAGCGGGCCCTCACCGCTCTCCCGCACCTCACGCGGCCACCGCGCCCGCGCCCTCCTCCCTCCGCACCCCGCCCGACGTCCCGCGCCGCATCCGCATCCCGACCCAGATCACCAGGAACGCGGCCCCGGCCACCCCGCACAGCAGCCACATCGCCGCCTGGTTGCCCCGCAGGAACAGTTCCCCGGAGAGCGCCTCGACGCCGCGCCCGTCCAGCCCGGTGTGCGCACGCAGCAGCCCGGCCCCGGCCCCGGGATCGGCCACGGCCCGCGACACCCACTCCCCACCCGGCAGGCCGCGCGCGGCGAGCGCCGCGTCCAGCGCGCCCCGCGCCGACCAGCGGTAGACCGCCATCCCCACCGCCAACCCGATCGCCCCGCCCAGGTTGTGGAAGGTCCACGACGAGCCGACCGCCGTCCCGGCCAGCCGCTCCGGTACGGCCGACAGCGCGGCCACGGTGGCCGGTCCGAGGACGAACGCCCAGCCGATCCCCATCAGCGCGAACGCCGCCACCACGAAGGCGACCGGGCGGTCCCGGGTGAACTGCGCCTGCAACGCCGCCGACAGGGCGAACGCCACGAACCCCACACAGAGCAGCAGCCGCGGCGGGAACCGGTCCACCAGCCGCCCCACCACGGGCGACAGCACCGCCATCACCGCCGTGCACGGCAGCAGCATCAGTCCGCTCGCGGTGCCCCCGTAATGCCGTACGGACACCAGGTACAGCGGCATCAGGAAGAACGCCAGGCAGTAGAAGAACGCCAGCGAGAAATCGGCGGTGAGCGCGCCCAGGAAGGTGCGGTTCCCGAACAGCCGGAAATCGACGAGAGGCACCGCCACCTTCCGCTCCACGACACAGAAAGCCGCGACACCGACCATTCCCGCGCCCAGCAGACCCAGAATGCGACCGGACGTCCACCCCCACGAATCCCCCAACGTGAGAGCGAGAATGAGCGCGGGCAGGGAGAGGCCGATCAACGTCAACCCCAACCAGTCCGGCTTTCCGGCATCCGCGGCCCGGCCCCGCGATTCCCGTACCGCGGAAAAGCACACCGCCAACCCGATAACGGTCAGCGGCACATTCAGCCAGAACACCCAGCGCCAGTTCAGCCCGCCGACGATGAATCCACCCAGCATCGGCCCGAGCGCCAGCCCGACTCCGTTGACGCCGTAGAGGGCCCCGATGGCCTTGCCGCGGTGCGCCGGCGGGAAGGTGTCCGAGACCAGGGCGCCGGTACTGGTGTAGAGCACGGCGCAGGCGGCCCCCTGGACGAAGCGGCAGAGGACCAGCATCCGTACGTCCGGCGCGCACCCGGCCGCCAGCGAGGCGACGCCGAAGACCGCGGTCCCGATATACAGCACCCGCCGTCGGCCGTGCTGATCGGCGAGCCGCCCCATGGTCACCATGAACATCGACAGCGCAACGATGAAGACATTGACGATCAGCTGGAGTTCGGTGACCGTGGCCCCCATATCCCGCTGAATGGCCGGCGCCGCGGTATTGACGATGGTGAGGTCGATACAGCCGAGGAAACTGATGAGGCTCAGCCCGGCGAATGCCCGCCACCGGCGGCCCGCCCCGTCCCCGCGCACACTCCCTTTACCGGCGGGCCGTGCACTCCGCACTTCCCCACCACTTGCACACGCAGCAGAATTCACGCACTCGGTCGTCAAGATTCCCCTCCTCGGGCCGACGGACAACGTCCACGCCACTCCCCCGTCATTCACCCATGACGCTAGGTACGGCATCCGGCCCGAACAAATAGCCGCCCCGCCCTCCTCATACGCACCGCGCATGAATCAGCGGCCGGCCCCGCCCCGGCACCCACTCGTGCCACACCACCCACCGCGGGCGGCCCTCCCCCAAGACCTGCCTCACCCACCCGACGACTCGACGACTCGACGGTCCACCGCGGACGTTAGTGGGGCGTTAGCCGTACGACGAGAGAGCATCAGCAGTGGCCGACAGTCTTGTTCTCACCCACCCGGAACACCACTTCGAGACAACGGGGGAAGAACATGTCGCACCGCACCGCACTCCACCACGCCCGCAAGGCCGCCGCCGCCGCGGTGATCGCCGTCGCCGCGTTCGGACTCACCGCCTGCCAGGGCGGCGGCACCAACGGCTCGTCCTCCTCCCCCTCGGCGAGCGCCCAGCAGTCCACCACCTCCACCGCCAAGACCACCCACGGCTCCACCCACGGCAAGCCGTCGAACGCCCCCAAGAAGTCCGGGATGCGCTGCACGGACCAGATCAACTACGCCGGAGACCCCAGGTCCAACGCCGACATCAACACCATCGGCGACAAGACCGGCCACTGCCCCGCAGTCCAGCACTAGTGAGTTCGTGCGGTATCCGCCCGCTCCAACGGAAGGCCGGCGGCGGGGTGCCCTTCACCGCCCAGCCGATCAGGTGGCGTTCCCCGCGCCGAAGGCCGGCGCCCGGCACCTGAGGGCAAGGCGGGACACCATCAGGGTCTTCACCCAGCAGGACAGCCCACGGCTCTCCCTGTCTCTCCCCCGCCGATCACCTTCGTGATCCACACCACGTCGCCGCCCGGGGACCGCCGCGCGGCTGATTCCCCGCCCCCGCCCGGGATCTGACACGGCGCCTGCCACGCCGTCCCCTCACGCATCGCGCACGCAGACGGCCGGAAAAGCGAAGCGCCCCGGCCGGTGCATTCCGGTCGAGGCGCTGAACCGCAGGTCAGACGGCCTGTCCTGCGAGGGATTCGGTGGGCCATCAGGGGCTCGAACCCTGAACCAATGGATTAAAAGTCCACTGCTCTGCCAATTGAGCTAATGGCCCGCTCCGAGCAGCATAGCCGGAGGACGCGCCGCAGCCCGAAGGCATTAGGGATCTGGCCGATCCACGGCGTGCCGCAGCCATGCTCCGCCGGCCACGATTCCCCAGCCACGGCCGTACGCCGCGCCCCTACGAGACGCCCACGGTCACCGCGCGCCCGACCGGGCACGCGCCCCGCAACGCACCGGCACGCACGCCGACGCCCCCACCCGCGACGCGCCCGTGCCGCCTCAACGCACAGGGCCCGTACGGCACTTCAGTGCGGTACGGGCCCTGTGCAGGTCGTGCGGCCTATCGGCGGGTATCAGCCACGCCGTCGGCCACAGTCGACTCAGCCGTTGCGCTTCCAGCGCGGCTTGTCCTCACGACGGCCGAAGCTGGGCGCGCTGCCGGAGCCGCGGTGGTCGTCCCGACGGCCGTAGGGGCGGTCGCCAGCGGGGCGGTCACCGGAGGGGCGGTCGCCAGCGGGGCGGTAGCCGGAGGACGGCCGACCGCCGGAGCGGTCGTCACGGTTGAACGGGCGGTCGCCGCCGCCGGAACGGTAGCCACCGGAGGGGCGCCCGCCGCGGTCGTCACGGTTGAACGGACGGGCCGGGCGGTCACCGCGGTCACGGTGGAAGCCGCCACGGTCGTCACGACGCTCGTCACGACGCTCGAAGGAACGGCCACCACGGTCGTCACGACGCTCGTCACGACGCTCGAAGGAACGGCCACCACGGTCGTCACGACGCTCGTCACGACGCTCGAAAGTACGGCCACCGCGGTCGTCACGACGCTCGAAAGTACGGCCGCCACGGTCGTCACGCCGGTCGTCACGACGGTCCCGGCCGAAGCCGCCACGGTCATCGCGACGGTCGCGGTCCCGACCGAAGCCGCCCCGGTCGTCGCGACGGTCGTCACGACGCTCGAAGGAACGGCCACCGCGGTCCTCGCGACGGTCCCGCCGCTCGAAGTTCCCACGCTCGTCACGGCGCTCACCGCGCCGCTCGTCACGACGCTCGGAGGACCGACGGTCGCTCGGCCCGGCCTGCGCCGGCACCACGGCCTCGGCCGACTGGGCCGCCTCGACCGCCGCCTCAGCGGCCGCCTGGGCGGACGCCGCCAGCGCCTCCGCCGGGTCCTCGCCACGCTCACGGGCGGCCCGCGCGGTCAGCCGGTCGGCGTCCTCGCGCAGCTCGGTGGCACGGCGCTGGAGCCGCTCCAGCTCCTTGGTGAGGTCGCTGACCTCGCGCTCCGCCTGCTTGGCGGTGTTGTTCGCCGACTCGGCCTGGACCTCGGTGAGCGAACGCGCACCGGTGATCTTGGCCAGGTCCTCGTCGAAGGCACCGGCGCCGCCGACGATGTGCCGCGAGGCGTCCACGCCCGCGTCCTCCATCAGGCGGAAGATCTGCCGACGCTGGTGCGGCAGCGACAGCGACACGACGGTGCCGGACTGGCCGGCACGGGCGGTACGGCCCGAGCGGTGCAGGTAGTCCTTGTGGTCACCGGCCGGGTCGACGTTGAGGACCAGGTCGATGCCGTCGACGTGGATGCCGCGGGCGGCGACGTCGGTGGCTACCAGCGCGTTGAGGTAACCGTCCTTGAAGTCCGCGAGCACCCGGGTACGGGCGCCCTGCGTCATTCCGCCGTGCAGCGCGTCCGCCGTCACGCCCGCCTCGATCAGCTGCTCGGCGACCCGCTCGGCGCCCAGCTGGGTGCGGACGAAGATGATGGTGCGGCCCTTGCGGGCGGCGATCGCGGCGGTGACCGGCGCCTTGTCCTTCGGCTTCACGACGAGGACGTGGTGGGTCATGGTCGTGACGTTGCCCTGGGCGCTGTCGACCTCGTGGCTGACCGGGTTGGTCAGGTAGCGCTTGACCAGCGTGGAGATCTCGTTCTCCATCGTGGCCGAGAACAGCATCCGCTGACCGCCGTCGGGCACCTGGTCCAGCAGCTCGGTGACCTCGGGCAGGAAGCCCAGGTCGGACATCTGGTCGGCCTCGTCGAGGACGGCGACCTGGACGTCCGCCAGGGAGCAGGCACCGCGGTTGATGATGTCGCGCAGTCGGCCCGGGGTGGCGACGAGGATGTCGACGCCACGCTCCAGGGCGTAGATCTGGTTGCCCATGGACGTACCGCCACAGACGACCTTCATCTTCAGGCCGAGGACGTCGCCGTACGGCTGGAGGGCGTCCGCGACCTGCATCGCGAGCTCACGGGTCGGGGTGAGGATGACCGCACGCGGCTTCTTCTTCTCGGTGCGGCCGCCGGCCAGTCGGGCCAGGGTCGGCAGACCGAAGGAGAGGGTCTTGCCGGAGCCGGTGCGGCCGCGGCCCAGGATGTCCTTGCCGGCCAGCGCGTCCGGGATGGTCGCGGCCTGGATCGGGAACGGGGTGGTGACGCCGTTCTGCGCGAGCTTGCGGACGACGCCCTCGGGGAGCCCGAGGTCCGCGAAGGTCACGGTCTGGTCGTCGCCGTCCTCGGCGCCGTCGGTGGCGTCCTCGGCCACGGCCGGCTCGACGGCCTCGGGCTCGGCCGGCTCGACGACCTCGGCCACGGCCGGCTCGACGACCTCGGGCTCGGTGCCGGCGTCCACCGCCGGGGTCACCTCGACGGTCTCGACGGCTTCGACGGCCTCGACCGTCTCGGGAGCCGCCTGCTCGGGCTGCTCGTCGCGTGCGGGCAGGGCGGACTGATCAATGGAAATGGACATGCGAAATGCGAAACCTTCCGGAGTCTCGGCACGCGCCCACAACTCCGTGTGATTTCACAAAGACCGCCTCTATGCGGTCAGCCACGGTAAGGGAGAGAACGCGCCACACGGCGCGCTTTTTTCAGGGCGCCGGGCAAATGGGATCAAACGATCTACCACCATACGCACCCTTCCCCCCACAAGGCAAATGCGCCTCGATCCACCCCGCCCACCCCGGCCCCGGACCACGCCCCTCAGACGTCCCACTCCACCTGGGGCGCCACCTGCGAGGACAGCGAGGAAGACCCGTCCCCCGGCGCGGACGAGGCTGACGAGGACGACAAGGACCCCGCCGACGACTTCGGGGAGAACTTCGGACGCAAGGGCGACGGGCCGGACGCCTGGGCGCCACCGGCCGGCGACGGGGGTCCGCCCGGCGGCCCGCTCGGCTGGGCGCTCGGCGAGCCGGGGGCCGGCGCGCTGGGCGGGGACGACGGATGGGCGGGCCGGGACGGCGAGGGCTGCGCGGGCCCCGACGGGCCGACCGGGCCGGTGGTCCCGCCGTGGGCCGGCCCCGGCTCCGGGCCGGACGGCTTGGCCGGCTGCGGGGGCGTCGACGGCACCGACGACGGCGCGGACGGCGCGGCGCTCGGCGACGCCCCGGCATCGCCCCCGCGGTCCGTCCCGGCGTCCCCGTCCGCCGGCTGCGCGGGGCCGCCGCGGCCCATCCGCCGCGGTCCGTCGCCCCGCCCGTCGGCGGTCAGCCCGCCGGGGCGGGGGGCGTGCCCCTTCCCGTCACCGTGTCGGGTGGCGCTGCTCGACGGCACGGGGTGTCCGGGATCGCTGACGCTCATGCAGCCGGCCAGCGAGGCGGCCAGCGCGGAGACGGTCACCGCGGCGGCCGTGACCCGCGCCATCGAGCGCCCGGCCGGCCCGGACGCGGCGGCCCTGGTGGTGGGCGGGTCGACGGCGGATTGCGGGCGAGGGGGCATCAGGCACACGGGTGGGACCTCCGGATCCGGAGCGCAGGGACGGCGTCGGACGCCCTGCCCAACTCCCGTCCCCCACTGGAGGACACGCGAGGGCCGACACACGCGCCCCCTCCGCCCGCGCGCCCCTCCGACCCGCCCCGCGCCCCTCAGCCGTAGCCGAGCGCGTGCAGCCGCGCGTCATCGATCCCGAAGTGATGCGCGATCTCATGAACCACCGTCACCTCGGCCTCCGCGACCACGTCTTCCTTCGTGTCGCACATCCGCAGCGTCGGCCCGCGGAAGATGGTGATCCGGTCCGGCAGAACGCCCGCGTACCACTCCCCGCGATCGGTCAGCGGCGTCCCCTCGTACAGGCCGAGCAGCTCGGGGTCGTCGGCCGGGGGCTCGTCCTCGACGAAGACCGCCACGTTGTCCATCAGTCGGGTCAGCTCCGGCGGGATCCGGTCCAGCGCCTCGGCGACCAGTTCCTCGAACTCCTCGCGCGTCATTTCCAACACGCCCCCATTGTCCGCCACCGTTCCCCGCCGGCGGGTCCCGCGGGCGGAGCCGCCCCGCCCCGCATAACGGACGGCGCAGCGGGCATAGGGGACCAATGGCCCGCGCCGCGCGCTCCCGGACACCGCACCCCGACCCGCCAGGCCGCCCCCGCCCCCGCCTCCCGGGCCCCCGCCTCCCCGGCCGCCGGAGGCACCCGACCCCACCCGACCGGCCCGCCGCCCGCCGTACGACCCCGGCCAGCACGCTCGCACCGCCCGCGCACCCGTACGTCCGGGCCCTCGGCCTGTTGGCCGTCAGCGCGCTCGGCGCCTGGCTGGGGCTGCTGGTCCTCGGCGGCGTCCGGGCCCCGGTCGGCCCGATGGACACCAGCATGGCGCTGCGCCCCTCCCTGACCGGCGGCACCCGGATCACCGTCCCGCCCCTGGGCGCCCTGGAACTGGACAGCCACACCGCCCCCGTCCGCCTCGACGTCGACGTGGACCGGCTGGACCCGGCCCGCTCCGCCGAGCTGGTCGACCACCCGGAGCGGTTCGCCGGCCTCCAGGAGCAGGTCACCCATGACGTGCTCCGGGGCGCCGCCGGCCTGGCGGTGACCTCCTGCACCGCGGTGGTCTGCGGCGCCACCACGCTGGGCCTGGTCGTCTACCGCCGCCCGCGCCCCGCCCTGGCCGCCGGCGGACTCGCCCTCGCCCTGCTCACCGCCGCCGGGGCCGCCGCGTACGCCACCTGGAACCCCCGGTCCGTCCTGGAGCCGCGGTTCTCCGGACTGCTCTCCTCCGCCCCGTCCGTGGTCGGCACCGCCCGCAACATCGTCAGCGAATTCGACGTCTACCAAAAGGAGTTGGCGCACCTGGTCACCAACGTCAGCAAGCTCTACGACACCGCATCGACGCTGCCCGCCTACCGGCCGGACCCGACCACCCTCCGCGTCCTGCACGTCTCCGACATCCACCTCAACCCGGCCAGCTGGCACCTCATCGCCTCGCTGGTGAAGCAGTACCGGATCAACGTGATCATCGACACCGGCGACACCATGGACCACGGCTCGACCGCCGAGAACCACTTCCTGGACCCGGTCGGCACGCTCGGCGCGCCGTACGTCTGGGTCCGCGGCAATCACGACTCACGCGGCACCCAGCGCTACCTGACCGGCCGCAAGCACGTCACCGTCCTCGACGACGGGCGGGTCACCCAGGTGGCCGGGGTGCGCCTCGCGGGCGTCGGCGACCCGCAGTTCACCCCGGACCGCTCGGTGGTGGCGGCCGGCGACGCGGCCGAGCGCACCGCCGGCGACCGGCTCGCCGACGCGCTGCGCACCCAGCGGCTGGCCGGCACTCCGGTCGACATCGCGCTGGCCCACAACCCGGCCGCGGCGGCGGAGGCGGACGGGCTGGTCCCGCTGGCCCTGGCCGGCCACATCCACCACCGCGAGATCAGCACGCTCCCCCAGGGCACCCGGCTGATGGTCGAGGGCTCCACGGGTGGCGGCGGGCTGCGCGCCGTCCAGAACAAGCAGCCCGCGCCCGTGCAGGCTTCGGTGCTCTATCTGGACCGCACCACCAAACAACTCCAGGCATGGGACGAGATCACCTTGGGCGGACTGGGTCTGACGCGGGCCGAGGTCAGCCGTCATCTGCCCCGCGAGAACCGGCCCGCGACACCGGGCGGCACCCCCGTCGGCCGGCCCGTCGGCGACGGCTTCCGACGGGCCCGGGTAAACCGTTTTGGCGAACGGTCCTCCCATCCCATATGCTTCTCACGTCCCCGACGGAGCCGGTAACGGCGCCAAGGCGGGCCATCAGCCCTCATCGTCTAGTGGCCCAGGACGCCGCCCTTTCAAGGCGGTAGCACGGGTTCGAATCCCGTTGGGGGCACGCACCACCGTGTGCGAGACTGGTGCAAGCCACCTCGCACAATGCAAGGTCCTGTGGAGCAGTTTGGAGTGCTCGCCACCCTGTCAAGGTGGAGGCCGCGGGTTCAAATCCCGTCAGGACCGCTGCGGCTGGGTAGCTCAGTTGGTACGAGCGTCCGCCTGAAAAGCGGAAGGTCGCCGGTTCGACCCCGGCCCCAGCCACACCCATTGGGAGAAGGTCCCGGTTCGTTTTCGAACCGGGACCTTCTTCTTTCTTTTTTGTCCGGTGTCTTCGATCAGCTCCTCGTCGGGGCTTTCCTCGTCAGGAATTCCGTCCCGTTGGTGGGCCCGTGCGGACACTGGGGGCTCCCCGCGCCGGCGCGGGAGGTTCAGGCGTCGGCGGCGTGCGCGGGCGCGGGTTCGCGGCCTCCCGGGTGACGGTGCCGCCAGCCCCAGAAGACCGCGCAGGAGAGCGCCGACCAGCCGGCCAGCACCAGGAACGGGAAGGCGTGCTGGTGGCCGCTGAAGTAGACGGCGGTGTGCTGGGCGTTGACCGAGGCGCCCGGCGGCAGCCAGCGGCCGATCTCGCCGAGGACGGACGGGAGCAGCGGCCAGGAGACCGCGCCGCCGGACGAGGGGTTGCCGAGGAGGACCATCAGCCCCCAGGTGGGGATCATCGCCCAGCGGCCCATCAGGGTGTTGAACATCGTGAAGACCATGCCGGACGTGAACATGGTCAGCGCGAGGATCATCCAGGACTCGACGAACGGCAGCCGGAGCGCGCTCAGCCACCAGTCGGCCACCGCGGCGATGGCGAAGCCTCCGAGCAGGGCGTTGGCCACGGTGAAGGCGACCCGCTCGACCGGGTTGAGGGCGCGGGCGTGCACGCTGAGCTGGATGGCGCCGACGAAGCCGATGATCACGGCCGCCAGGGAGATGTAGAAGAGCGCCAGGCCGCGCGGATCGCCGCGCTGTAGCGGCTTGATGTCCCGGACGGTGACCTGCACGCCGGTGGCCGGGCCAACCTTGGCGGCGGCCTCGGACAGGAGTTGGGCCACCGAGGCGCCGGAGGCGCCGGACACGTCCAGTTCCACCCCGCGGCCGTGGGCGCGCAGCACCGCGAACTCGCGCTGATCGTCGACGGCGTCCCGGGCGGCGGCGTGGGTGGCGTAGTCGGTCAGCCGCAGGGAGGCGTTGAGGGCCTGCTCCATGCCGGCGACGAAGGTCTTCTGCTGCGGGGCGGCGGGGGTGGTGACCACGGCCGTGGGGATGTGGCGCGGGGCCGGGTTGGCCATGGCGTAGGTGTACGAGCCGGCGAAGAGGCCGGCCGCCGCGGCGAGGATGAACATCAGGACGACCGCCGGGAGGAACGGCGATCTCTTGAAGGCAGCCCAGCGCTCCGGCCAGGTCCGGGGCCGGCCGGGTGCGCCATGAGGAACGGCGTCATCTTCATGATCACGCATAGGAAACACGCTAAGGCACCGATGTCGGACATACCGCCCGGGGTCTGCCCTCCCGATCGGCCCGGGGTTTTCTGTCGTGACCGGTCCGGGGGCGGTTTCGGCCCGGGCGCGGGGCGCGATGTCGGGGCGCGCCGGGCCCGACCGGCGACGATCGGCCCTGGTGGGGGTGCCGGTCCGGGCGCCGCTGGCAAATCGTTCGCCAGTCTTTTCCATGAGGTGAGATCCTGGGGAGCGTATGTCCAGTCAGCCTGCCTCCGCCCTGTCCGACGGTGCCGCCTCCACGCTGCCCTCCCTGCTGAAGCGACTTCCCGAGCTGATGCTGCGCGACCAGCAGCGGCTGGGGCGCCGGCTCGACGGCGCGCGCCGGATCCGCAAGCCCGAGGCCCGGGCGGCGGTGCTCACCGAGATCGCCGCCGGCCTCGACGAGGCGGAGCTGCGCGTGGCGCAGCGGCGCGCCGCGATGCCGGCGGTGAGCTATCCGGCGGAGCTCCCCGTCAGCCAGAAGAAAGACGACATCCTGGCGGCCATCCGCGACCACCAGGTGGTGATCGTCGCGGGCGAGACCGGCTCCGGCAAGACCACCCAGATCCCCAAGATCTGTCTGGAGCTCGGGCGCGGCGTCCAGGGGCTGATCGGGCACACCCAGCCGCGCCGGATCGCGGCCCGTACGGTCGCCGAGCGGGTGGCCGAGGAGCTGAAGACCCCGCTGGGCGAGGCGGTCGGCTGGAAGGTCCGCTTCACCGATCAGGTCGGCGACGACACCCTCGTCAAGCTGATGACGGACGGCATCCTGCTCGCCGAGATCCAGACGGACCGGGAGCTGCGCCAGTACGACACGATCATCATCGACGAGGCGCACGAGCGCAGCCTCAACATCGACTTCATCCTGGGCTATCTGGCGCAGCTGCTGCCCAAGCGCCCGGACCTGAAGGTGGTCATCACCTCCGCGACCATCGACCCCGAGCGGTTCTCCCGGCACTTCGGGGACGCGCCGATCGTCGAGGTCTCCGGGCGCACGTATCCGGTGGAGGTGCGGTACCGCCCCCTGCTGGAGGAGGGCGGCCAGGACAGCGACCGCGACCAGATCACCGCGATCTGCGACGCGGTGGACGAGCTCCAGGCCCAGGGGCCCGGCGACGTCCTGGTCTTCCTCTCCGGCGAGCGCGAGATCCGGGACACCGCGGACGCGCTCAACAAGAAGAACCTCCCCGCCACGGAGGTGCTGCCGCTGTACGCCCGGCTCTCGCACGCCGAGCAGCACCGGGTCTTCCAGCGCCACACCGGCCGTCGGATCGTGCTGGCCACCAACGTCGCCGAGACCTCGCTGACGGTCCCCGGCATCAAGTACGTGATCGACCCGGGCATGGCGCGGATCTCCCGCTACAGCTTCCGCACGAAGGTGCAGCGGCTGCCCATCGAGCCGGTGTCGCAGGCCAGCGCCAACCAGCGCAAGGGCCGCTGCGGCCGGACCAGCGACGGCATCTGCATCCGGCTGTACTCCGAGGACGACTTCCTGACCCGCCCGGAGTTCACCGACGCGGAGATCCTCCGGACCAACCTCGCCTCCGTCATCCTCCAGATGACCGCGGCCGGCCTCGGTGACATCGAGAAGTTCCCGTTCATCGACGCGCCGGACCGCCGCAACATCAAGGACGGCGTCGACCTGCTGCGCGAGCTGGGGGCGCTGGACACCACGCAGAAGTCCGCCCGGCAGGAACAGTCGGGGCAGCGGCTGACCCCGCTGGGCCGCCAGCTCTCCCAGCTTCCGGTGGACCCGCGGCTGGCCCGTATGGTGCTGGAGGCGGACCGTAACGGCTGTGTCCGCGAGGTCATGGTGATCGCGGCGGCGCTGTCCATCCAGGACCCGCGGGAGCGGCCCTCGGACAAGCAGCAGCAGGCCGACCAGCAGCACGCCCGCTTCAAGGACGAGACGTCGGACTTCCTGGCGTTCCTCAACCTCTGGAGTTACGTCCGCGAGCAGCAGAAAGCGCTCTCCTCGTCCGCGTTCCGCCGGATGTGCCGCGCGGAGTTCCTGAACTATCTGCGGATACGCGAGTGGCAGGACATCTATTCGCAACTGCGGACGGTCGCCAAGAGCATGGGCGTCCATCTCAACGAGACGGACGCGGCGCCGGAGCACATCCACACCTCCCTGCTTTCTGGTTTGCTTTCGCACATTGGCCTCAAGGACACGGACGCCAAGAACGAGTACCTGGGCGCCCGCAGCGCGAAGTTCGCGGTGTTCCCCGGCTCCGCCCTCTTCAAGAAGCCCCCGCGCTGGGTGATGTCCGCGGAGCTGGTCGAGACCTCCCGGCTCTGGGCGCGGGTGAACGCCCGCATCGAGCCGGAGTGGATCGAGCCGCTGGCCCAGCACCTCGTGAAGCGGACCTACAGCGAGCCGCACTGGGAACAGAAGATGGCCGCGGTGATGGCGTACGAGCGGGTGACGCTCTACGGCGTCCCGGTCGTCGCCCAGCGCAAGGTCAACTACGGGCGGATCGACGCCGAGGTCTCCCGCGACCTGTTCATCCGGAACGCCCTGGTGGAGGGCGACTGGCGCACCCACCACCAGTTCTTCCATGACAACCGCAAACTCCTCGGCGAGGTCGAGGAGTTGGAGCACCGCGCCCGGCGCCGCGACATCCTCGTCGACGACGAGACGCTCTTCGACTTCTACGACCAGCGGATCCCGGCGGACGTGGTCTCCGGGGCGCACTTCGACTCCTGGTGGAAGAAGCAGCACCGGGAAGAGCCGGACCTGCTCAACTTCGAGCACTCGATGCTCATCAACGAGTCGGCCGAGGCGGTCACCAAGGACGACTATCCGGACTCCTGGCGGCAGGGGAAGCTGAAGTTCAAGGTCACCTACCAGTTCGAGCCCGGCGCGGACGCGGACGGCGTCACCGTCCACATCCCGCTCCAAGTCCTGAACCAGGTCTCCTCCGAGGGCTTCGACTGGCAGATCCCGGGCCTGCGCGAGCAGTTGGTGACCGAGCTGATCCGTTCGCTGCCCAAGCCGATCCGCCGCAACTACGTACCGGCGCCGAACTTCGCCGCCCGCTTCCTGGACTCCACCGTCCCCCTCCAGGGCGCCCTGACGGCCTCGCTGGCCGCCGGCCTCCAGCGGATGGTGGGGGTGCCGGTGGACGCCGCGGACTTCGACGTCGCCAAGGTCCCGGACCACCTGAAGATCACCTTCCGGGTGGTC
Organism: Streptomyces sp. NPDC058000; assembly: GCF_042886435.1. NCBI lineage: Bacteria > Bacillati > Actinomycetota > Actinomycetes > Kitasatosporales > Streptomycetaceae > Streptomyces > Streptomyces sp. NPDC058000. The sequence goes on along the minus strand of NZ_JBHVQS010000038.1, from coordinate 45,195 downwards.
GACGAACGCCGCCGCAAGCTCGCCGAGGCCAAGGACCTGGAGGCGCTGCGGCTCCAGCTGAAGCCGAAGACCCGGGCGGCCATCTCCCGGGCCTTCGAGCAGGCCGCCGAGCGGCCCGGCAAGGACCGCAAGGGCGGCCAGGGCGAGACCCCGCCGGCCGGCCCGGAGCAGCGCACCGGGCTGACGACCTGGACGATCGGCACGCTGCCCCGCACCTTCGAGACCCGCCGCGCCGGCCAGCCGGTGAAGGCGTACCCGGCGCTGGTCGACGAGGGCAGCAGTGTCGCGGTGCACCTGTTCGACACCGAGGCCGAGCAGCTGGCGGCCATGTGGGCCGGCACCCGCCGCCTCATCCTGCTCAACATCCCCGCCAACCCCGCCAAGTTCGCCCAGGACAAGCTGAGCAACCAGCAGAAGCTGGCGCTCTCCCGCAATCCCCACGGCTCCATCGCGGCGCTCTTCGAGGACTGCGTGACCGCCGCCGCGGACCGGCTGATCGCGGCCCGGGGCGGCCCGGCGTGGGACGAGGAGGCGTTCCGCAAGCTGTTCGACGCGGTGCGGGCCGATCTGGTCGACGCGACGCTGAAGACCATCCACCAGGCACAGGAGGTGCTGGCCGCCTGGCAGGCGTGCGAGCGCCGGCTGAAGGCGACCACGTTCCCCTCCCTGCTGCCGTCGCTGGCGGACGTCAAGGAGCAGCTGGCGGAGCTGATCAAGCCGGGCTTCGTGACCACGCACGGCGCCAAGCGGCTGCCGGACCTGATGCGCTACTTGGTCGCCGCCGACCGCCGCCTGACGCAGCTGCCCACCAACGCCGAGCGGGACCGCAGCCGGATGGCGAAGGTCAAGGAGATGCAGGACGAATACGCCTGGCTGCTGGAGCAGTTCCCCCAGGGGCGCCCGGTGCCGGCCGCGGCCCGGGAGATCCGCTGGATGATCGAGGAGCTACGGGTGAGCTACTTCGCGCACGCGCTGGGCACCGCGTACCCGGTCTCCGACAAGCGGATCATGAAGGCGGTGGACGCCGCGGCGCCGTAGGCCGGCCCGAGCGGAGGGGCGGCAGCCGGGACCGAGCTCGACCGCACCCCCTGACCTGCTGTACAGTCTTGCTTCGCAGCCCGCCGCAAGCGGAAAGCGAAAATCAAGGTCCTGTGGAGCAGCTTGGAGTGCTCGCCACCCTGTCAAGGTGGAGGCCGCGGGTTCAAATCCCGTCAGGACCGCATTTCACGGCCCGCACCGTTCTCCGGTGCGGGCCGTTCTGTTGTCCGGCCCGCACCAGGTTTTCCCCGGTGCGGGCCGTCGCCACGTCGGGGACGGATCGCGGGCGCGCGAGGCGGCGGACCCGGCGCGATGTGGCCCGAAGGCCCCGGTGGGCGCGGGCCGGGCGGGCGGCCATCTTGACGGCGACACCGGCCGCCGGTACTCACTCACTGAGAAGGCGTGGGGCCGAGAGGTGGCGTGCGATGACGACCGCGGTACGGCACGAGACCAGGGCGCTGCTGCGCGCCCACCTGTCGGCGGCGCTGCGCTACGGCGGCCGCCATCTGACGCGGCACTGCCCCGTCTGCCATCAGCTGCGGCGGCTCGCCATGGAGCCGCACGGCGCCCGTTCCGGGCCCGCCGCGCCCTCGACCGCCCCGGCCCCCTCCCGGGCCGCCTGTGAGCCGCCGACGGAGGACGAAAGTCCCGGCGCCGGGTGACCAACGACGCCTGCGCCACCGGCCACACGGTGAAAGGCTGTTGCCGGGAGAATGGCGAAGAGGCGCTATACCGCAGCACCCGTTCACCGTTCAAGAAGCCTGGGATGTGACGGGAGTCACCGAACAAGTTTCGCGGGATGGGGAACTTGCCGCCCACCCACAACGAGTCAATTTAATATGTGCAATTGCACCACCCTTCCAATACTTCCAAAGAAGACCGCCAGGTCCGGCCTGACGGGCCCCCTCGGGGCCCTTGAAGAGGGTGTGGCGGCCCTTCCGGAGTCGGCCGGCGCCAGGGCGACCCGAGCGTCACGAGCGGCCCGGGAGCGGCCGCACACAAAAAAGCGATCGCGCCGGACCCGGCGGAGTCCAGCGCGATCAGTGACGTACCCGGATGGAGTGGGTGTGGGGCCTGTTGGGGCAGGCGCCGCGTCGTATAGAGCTCTGTTGGAGCGTGGTGAAGCAGGTGGAGCTGTGGCACAAAAACGGGCGTTTCCGGGTTGGGGGGCCCGAAAACAGCCTGGTTATGCGGTTATTCAGGACTCGCTGCGCTGCTGCGGGATACCCGCGAGCAGTGCGCGGACCTCAGCCTCGCGGTAACGCCGGTGCCCTCCGAGCGTACGGATGGACGTGAGCTTGCCTGCCTTGGCCCAGCGGGTCACCGTCTTCGGGTCCACGCGGAACATCGTGGCGACCTCGGCGGGGGTAAGCAGCGGCTCGGCGTCAGGGGTGCGAGCGGTCATGAGCGGCCTCCTCGGGAGAACCGAACCATCACGGTTCTTTCCTCTAAATTCTGCACCTTGACCCACGTTGCCCGAAATGGCGGACGCGGGCCGAGTCGGTTATAGGACGAACGGCTTGTCCTCGGCACTACAACTACACCATCTGTCCAGCCACGTCGGCCAAACCGATGGAATTGCCCTCTCAGGTGTTCAACCTTGGCGGATGCCGATGGACCGTGCCATAGCGGACAGTCACACCCCCGTGACGATCAGTCACAACGTGACCAGCCGCCATGAGACCCCTCAAGGAGCGCAATACCGATCTATCCGCCCTTAGTTGGACGGAAGGAGCCCAAGTCAGGCCCCTTGTCCTATTTTGGCACGAGGGTGCACCTTGGGAGCAAGACCCGAAGTCAGTGCTTTAGGTCACGCTTGGGGCAATAGCCCGGATCAGGACCTACGTCCCGTACGTCCGATCGGTGGGAACTCCGCGCCCGGCAACTCCGCCCCGGACTCGCGGCGTTTAGCTGGAGAACTGGCGTTCGCGCACCATGCGCCACCGCTGTGCAAGCTTCTCGTACGCGGCATCGGCCCGCTCGCCGTCCCCCTCGCGCAGCGCCTCCAACCCCTCCGCCGCCTCAGCGGCGGAATGGTCCTCGGCGAGCTGCCCCTCGGGCACCGCGTGCACCAGCCCTCCGTAGTCCAGCTCCACGAGCGAACGCGGGTGGAACTCTTCGAGCCAGCGCCCCACATCTACCAGGCCGTCGATCAGCGGCCCCTCTTCCAGGGCATCCCGAAGCGTACGCAGTCCGCGCGCGACCCTCCGGCGCGCCTGCGCCATCCGCGTCCGGTAACGCAACGCGGGCGCAGGGTCACCCTTCGCATATTCCCGCTCGGCGTCGTCGAAGAGGACGAACCAGCGCACCGGGACGTGCCAGGTGGCCGCGCGGATCCAGGGGCGGGCATCCGGGTTGCGCTCGCGCCACCGCTCGTAGTCGGTGGCGGCCTGCCGGCGCACCACCGGGGGCAGCGCGGCGTCCAGCACCGACGCCGGCAGCAGCTCCTCCAGGGACTCCAGCGCCTGCCAGCCGCGCAGCCGGGTCCGCCAGGGGCAGACGCAGGTCACGTCGTCCACTACGGCCACGAACGCGTCACCGCTCTCGTGGACCGGCACCGGCACCGGCGGGGTCGGCAGCAGGTCGGCCAGCGCCCGGCGCTGCTCGTCCTCGGCCGTGGGGGTGTCGTCGCGTGTGGCGTAACGCGCCCAGTAGGAGCGCTCCGGCTCGGGAAACGCTGCCAGTGGCTCGTAGACCCGCAGGTACGCCACATACGGGATCCGCACCGACGACGCCAAGGCCACGCCCGCTCCTTCAAAGGAAAGTCCACCGCCCGGAGTTGCCTACCCCGCCCGGCCTGGATACGGCAGATCGTCCCATGCCCGTCCCCCGGGAGAGGGTGATCCTCCCGACCTGACCGATCAACCCGCCCTCCAGGTCTTACGCTCGTCTCAACCGGCCCTCCCCACCCCCAGGAGGGCGTCCTCCGCGACTATGGGAGTCACCACAGTGACCGACGTACGTCCTGCCTCTGCAGACGCCACCGGCAGCGTGCTGCAGACCCTGTTCCGCACGGAGCAGGGCGGCCACGAGCAAGTCGTTCTCTGCCAGGACCGGGCCAGCGGCCTCAAGGCCGTGATCGCCATCCACAACACCGCCCTGGGCCCCGCCCTCGGTGGCACCCGCTTCCATGCGTACGCCTCCGAGGAGGAGGCCGTCCTGGACGCCCTGAACCTGTCGCGCGGCATGTCGTACAAGAACGCGCTCGCCGGACTGGACCACGGTGGCGGCAAAGCCGTGATCATCGGCGACCCCGAGCTGATCAAGACCGACGAACTGCTGCTCGCCTACGGCCGGTTCGTGGCCTCCCTCGGGGGCCGCTATGTCACCGCGTGCGACGTCGGCACCTACGTCGCCGACATGGACGTGATCGCCCGGACGAACACGTGGACGACCGGCCGTTCGCCCGAGAACGGCGGTGCCGGCGACTCCTCGGTCCTGACCGCCTACGGCGTCTTCCAGGGCATGCGTGCCTCGGCCCAACACCTGTGGGGCGACCCCTCCCTGCGTGACCGCAAGGTCGGCATCGCGGGCGTCGGCAAGGTGGGCCACCACCTGGTCGAGCACCTGCTCAAGGACGGTGCCGAGGTCGTGATCACCGACGTCCGCGCCGAGTCGGTGGACCGGATCCTCGCCCGGCACCCCCAGGTGACCGCCGTCGCCGACACCGACGCGCTGATCCGCACCGCGGGCCTGGACGTGTACGCGCCGTGTGCGCTGGGCGGCGCGCTGGACGACACGACGGTGCCGGTGCTGACCGCGAGGGTGGTGTGCGGCGCGGCCAACAACCAGCTCGCGCACCCGGGGGTGGAGAAGGACCTGTCGGACCGCGGCATCCTCTACGCCCCGGACTACGTCGTGAACGCCGGCGGCGTCATCCAGGTGGCCGACGAACTGCACGGCTTCGACTTCGACCGGTGCAAGGCCAAGGCCGCGAAGATCTTCGACACCACGCTGGCGATATTCGCTCATGCGAAGGCCGACGGCATTCCGCCGGCGGCGGCCGCCGACCGGCTCGCCGAGGCTCGGATGGCGGAGGCCCGTCGGCCCTGACCAAGCCCGGCCCAAGTGGCCGGAAACACACCCTTGTGCGGCCCGCTACGGGTGGTTGGGGAGACATCCCTCACCACCCGTCGGCGGGTCGCCGTACAGGACAGGTTAAAATCGCAGTTGACCAGCATGGACGGGGCGCCGTGCCGGTCGTGCCGAGCGGTGGGTGATGCGGGCGACGTACCGTATGGCCGCGGAAGCAGGTACCGTTAAAGCCCTACGAGCCGGTCTCTCTATCGAGAGCCCGCTCTGAATCATGAACGCGTGTCAAGACTCTGGGGCCACCGAGCCCCGTCACTGAGGGGGTCGACCCATGGGGCGCGGCCGGGCCAAGGCCAAGCAGACAAAGGTCGCCCGCCAGCTGAAGTACAGCAGCGGTGGGACGGATCTCTCGCGACTGGCCGACGAGCTTTCAACGCAGTCGAACCAGCAGCCTCCGAATCGAGAGCCGTTCGAGGGCGAGGACGAGGACGACGACCCGTACGCGCAGTACGCAGAACGGTACAACGCCGACGACGACGAGGAAGAGGGCCACTCCTCGAACCAGCGTCGTCGCGCCTGACATTCTGCGCGCTCGCGGGATTCATAACATCATTACGGACCCGGTCCAGGGAATGCCCCGGACCGGGTTCTGTGCTGCGCGCGGGACCACCGGGCCGGCGGCCCCGCGCAGCGGCTGGTGTCAGCTCGCGTAGTCACCGGTGAGGGTCACTGCCTCGGCGTGATCGCCGCGCTCGCCGATCTCGCCGCTGACCCAGGCGTCCACGCCGCGGTCAGCGAGGGTCGTCAGGGCGACGTCCACCGACTCCTGGGGGACGACGGCGATCATGCCGACACCCATGTTCAGGGTCTTCTCCAGCTCCAGGCGCTCCACCGAGCCGGCGGTGCCGACCAGGTCGAAGATGGCGCCCGGCGCCCAGGTGGCGCGGTCCACCGTGGCGTGCAGGCCGTCCGGGATCACCCGGGCCAGGTTGTTGGCCAGGCCGCCGCCGGTGATGTGCGAGAAGGCGTGTACCTCGCAGGTGCGGGTCAGGGCCAGGCAGTCCAGCGAGTAGATCTTGGTGGGCTCCAGCAGCTCCTCACCGAGCGTGCGGCCGAGCTCCGGGACCTCCTGGTCCAGGGACAGGCCGGCCCGGTCGAAGAGGACGTGGCGGACCAGGGAGTACCCGTTCGAGTGAAGTCCGGAGGACGCCATCGAAATCACCGCGTCGCCCGTACGGATGCGATCCGCGCCCAGTACCCGGTCGGCCTCGACCACACCGGTGCCGGCGCCGGCGACGTCGAACTCGTCCGGACCCAGCAGGCCCGGGTGTTCGGCGGTCTCGCCGCCCACCAGTGCGCAGCCGGCCAGCACACAGCCCTCGGCGATGCCCTTGACGATCGCCGCGACCCGCTCCGGGTAGACCTTGCCCACGCAGATGTAGTCGGTCATGAACAGCGGCTCGGCGCCGCAGACGACCAGGTCGTCGACGACCATGGCGACCAGGTCGTGGCCGATCGTGTCGTAGACGCCCATCTTGCGGGCGATGTCGACCTTGGTGCCGACGCCGTCGGTCGCCGAGGCCAGCAGCGGACGCTCGTAGCGCTTGAGCGCGGAGGCGTCGAAGAGGCCGGCGAAACCGCCGAGCCCGCCGACGACCTCCGGGCGGGTGGCCTTCGCCACCCACTTCTTCATGAGGTCCACGGCGCGGTCGCCGGCTTCGATGTCGACACCCGCACTCGCGTAGCTGGCACCGGTGGATTCAGCGGACATGGCTGAGAACTTTCGTTTGGGTGGGTACGAGCTCTACGGGCGACGCAGTGCGTCGGCGCCGCCGACCCCGGCGGTGAGCGTCCGGACACCGTCCACGTCGGACGCGGCCGGGGCCTTGGTCTCGGACTCCAGGAGGTGCTTGCCGAGCAGCTCCGGGTCCGGCAGCTCCATCGGGTACTCGCCGTCGAAGCAGGCGCGGCACAGGTTCGGCTTGGCGATGGTGGTCGCCTCGATCATGCCGTCGGTGGAGATGTACGCCAGCGAATCGGCGCCCAGCGACTTGCCGATCTCCTCGACGCTCAGCCCGTTGGCGATCAGCTCCGCGCGGGTGGCGAAGTCGATGCCGAAGAAGCACGGCCACTTGATCGGCGGGGACGAGATCCGGATGTGGATCTCGGCGGCGCCGGCCTCGCGCAACATCCGGACCAGGGCGCGCTGGGTGTTGCCGCGGACGATCGAGTCGTCGACGACCACCAGGCGCTTGCCGCGGATGACTTCCTTGAGCGGGTTGAGCTTGAGGCGGATGCCGAGCTGGCGGATGGTCTGCGAGGGCTGGATGAAGGTCCGGCCCACGTAGGAGTTCTTCACCAGGCCGGAGCCGTAGGGGATCCCGCTGGCCTCGGCGTACCCGACGGCGGCCGGGGTGCCGGACTCCGGAGTCGCTATCACCAGGTCCGCGTCGGCGGGCGCCTCGGCGGCCAGCTTGCGGCCCATCTCCACCCGGGAGAGGTAGACGTTGCGGCCGGCGATGTCGGTGTCCGGCCGGGCGAGGTAGACGTACTCGAAGACGCAGCCCTTGGGGCGGGCCTCGGCGAAGCGCGAGCTGCGCAGGCCGTTCTCGTCGACGGCGATCATCTCGCCGGGCTCGATCTCGCGGATGAAGCTGGCACCGACGATGTCCAGGGCGGCGGTCTCGGAGGCCACCACCCAGCCACGCTCCAGGCGGCCGAGGACCAGCGGGCGGATGCCCTGCGGGTCGCGAGCGGCGTAGAGGGTGTGCTCGTCCATGAAGCACAGCGAGAAGGCGCCCATGACCTTCGGGAGGACGCGGGGCGCGGCCTCCTCGACGGTCAGCGGTTTGCCGTCCTCGTCGACCTGGCCGGCCAGCAGCGCCGTCACCAGGTCGGTGTCGTTGGTGGCCGCGACCTGGGTGGCCCGGCCGCCCTCGCGGGGCAGCGCGGCGACCATCTCGGCCAGCTCGGCGGTGTTGACCAGATTGCCGTTGTGGCCGAGCGCGATCGAACCGTGCGCGGTGGCGCGGAACGTCGGCTGGGCGTTCTCCCACACCGAGGCACCGGTGGTGGAGTAGCGGGCATGGCCCACGGCGATATGGCCCTGGAGGGAACTGAGGGAAGTCTCGTCGAAGACCTGGGAAACCAGGCCCATGTCCTTGAAGACGAGGATCTGGGAGCCGTTGCTCACCGCGATGCCCGCGGACTCCTGTCCACGGTGCTGCAGCGCGTACAGCCCGAAGTAGGTGAGTTTGGCGACCTCTTCCCCCGGGGCCCAGACTCCGAAGACGCCGCAAGCGTCCTGGGGGCCCTTCTCACCGGGGAGCAGGTCGTGGTTGAGTCGTCCGTCACCACGTGGCACGTTCCAGAGTCTAGGGCAGGTCGCGGATTCATCCGAACCGGGGATGGCCGTCGAGCTGGAGGACTGCATGAACGGGGCGTTAAGCATGCTTGACGTGCCCACGGCCGCGCGACCAGGATTTCTGCCCATGCAGACCGCACAGCCCTTGGCGCGCCTGGCGTGTCACCGGGCGCCCCGCCTCGCGCCGCGCCTCGTGCGGCGCCGCCACGTCGACCTTGGTCGCGTGGCCAGCGCGATCTGTCGTCGCGGGTGACAACGGCGGCCGCGCGCCGCGTCTGATGCCGCGCCGCCGCCCCTGAGCTGCACCTTTCGCGTTTCTCCTCGGTCCCCCGCCAGGGCCCTGTCACGTACCGAGCGGCATATGTCCGCGATGTCGCACGTGTGACCGGTGTGAGATGCGCGACGTCTCGCCTGCCCGCCCGTCTCCCGCCGTCCCCGGGGGCCGACGCGCGGCATCACGGCCATCACGACTTCCCTGGAGAGCCGCACCGATGTCTTCCGTCGACCCTGCCCACGAGACCCCTGACCGCGAGCCCCTCGCCCACCGACCTCCCGGCCTCTCCCGGCGCACCTTCGGCGGGCTCGCCGGCGTCGGTGCCGCGGCCGCCGTGGGCAGCCTGGGTGCCCTGGCGGGCGCGCCGGCCGCCGCTGCCGCCGCGCCGACGCAGCCCGGGGAGCGGCCGTTCCGGGCCGCTCCGGGACGGCGCTCGCGGCGCCCCAACATCCTGTTCATCCTCGGCGACGACCTGGGCTGGGCCGACCTCTCCTCGTACGGCGCGTCCGGCATCAGGACGCCGCACCTGGACCGGCTGGCCCGTCAGGGCGTCCGCTTCACCCAGGGGTATTCCGGGTCGGCGACCTGCTCGCCCACCCGCTTCTCGCTCTACACCGGCCGCTATCCGGGCCGAACCGAGGGCGGGCTCGCCGAGCCGATCGCCGACCGCAGCGTGGGACTGGAGCCCGGGCACCCCACGCTCGCCTCGCTGCTGCGGGACGCCGGCTACGCCACGGCGCTGATCGGCAAGTGGCACTGCGGCTACCTGCCGGACTACAGCCCCACCAAGTCCGGCTGGGACACCTTCTTCGGGAACTTCGGCGGGGCGCTGGAGTACTACTCGAAGCTGGGACTCGCCGGGGAGTACGACCTCTACGAGGGCGATGCCGAGTACCGGGACCTGCGCTACTACACCCGGATCGTCACCGAGCGGGCGGTGGACCACATCACCGAGGCCGGGAAGCGCTCCGGTGGGCGGGACGCGGACCGGCCCTGGCTGCTGAACCTCAACTACACGACGCCGCACTGGCCGTGGATCGCGGACGGCGACACCGAGGAGAGCGCCGAGATCGTCCGCCGGATCAAGGCGGGTGACCGGAGCGCGCTGTTCCACGAGGACGGCGGTTCGCTGGAGAAGTACCGCGAGATGGTCGAGGACCTGGACCGGTCGGTCGGCGAGGTGCTGGCCGCGCTCCGGCGCTCCGGCCAGGAGGAGGACACCCTCGTCTTCTTCGCCAGCGACAACGGCGGGGAGCGCTGGTCGTACAACTGGCCGCTCTCCGGCAACAAGGCGTCGCTCCAGGAGGGCGGGATCCGGGTGCCGACGATCGTGCGCTGGCCGGCCCGGATCGACGCCGGGCAGGTCAGCCACGAGCCGGTGTTCACCCCGGACTGGACGGCCACCCTGCTGGAGATCGCGGGCGCCCGCCCGGACCGCGCGCACCCCCTGGACGGGACGAGCCTGGCCGGCTACCTGCTGCGCGGGGAGCGCCTGGCCGAGCGGGACCTGTTCTGGCGGGTGCGCGGTGAACGGGCGCTGCGCCGCGGCGACTGGAAGTACTACCGGGGCAAGAGCGGCCAGGACCAGCTCTTCCACGTCACCGCCGACCCTCGGGAGCAGGCCGACAGGGCGGGGCACGAGCCGGAGCTGCTGGCCCGGCTGCGGACGGCCTGGGAGGCGGTGGACCGCACGCTGCTGCCCTACCCGAAGCGGTGACCCAAGGACGCCGGCCCGGCGGGTGCGGAGCGGGCGCCGCCGCACGGCCCCGCCCCGCACCCGGCTCAGCTCATGACGGGCAGCAGGCCGCCGAGGTCGGCCCGTTCGCCGCTGGCGCTGACCGCCGCCGCGTCCACCGCCTCGGCCCAGCCCAGCCGGCCGGTGGCCAGGCGTATCCAGGTCAACGGGTCGGTCTCGACGACGTTGGGCGGGGTGCCGCGGGTGTGCCGGGGGCCCTCGACGCACTGCACCACGGCGAACGGCGGCACCCGGACCTCGACCGATCCGCCGGGCGCCTTGGCGGCCAGCCCGTCGGCCAGCAGCCGGGCGGTGGTGGCCAGGGCGTGCCGGTCGAAGGGGATCTCCTGGCCGAGGGCGGCGGCCAGGTCGTCGGAGTGCACGATGAGTTCGACGCAGCGGGTGACCAGATAGTCGCCGAGCAGCATCGCGCCGGGCCGGCACGGGATGACCCGGTCGTCCGGCTCGGGCGGCAGCACCTCGGCGAGCTCCTCGGCGGTCCGCTCCAGCAGCTCCACCGGGTCGTGCTGGGCCGCCAGTTCGTGGACGAACTCGTCTATACCGGCGGCGTACTGCGCGGTGGCGGACGGCCAGTCGAGCAAGGTGACCTCCGGCCCGGCCGGGGCCGGCAGCCGCAGGGCGCGCGCCACACTGCCGACCGCCATGGACAGGTGCGCCGCCAGCTCCCGCACCGTCCAGTCGCCGAGCCGGGTCGGCAGCGCGAACTGCTCCGGCGTCAGCTCGCCCACGACCCGGCGGACGTGGGCGTACTGGGACGTCACGGCGGCACGGGTCTTGGCCGGGTCGTACCGGCGGGCGCGCGGTGCACGGGTCGCAGGAGACATGGAGCCAGCCTAGGCGGCACCACTGACAGCCGGCCCGGGAATGCCGGGCCGGCTGTCAGCGGCGCCGCCCGGCTCCCGGCCCGGCACCGTCGGCCGTCAGCTGCTGCTGAGGCGGCGGCCCTGCCACGCGAAGGCCCCCACGGCCAGCGCCAGGCCCCACGCCGTGCCGGCGAAGTAGGAGAGCCCGTCTATGTACGTCTCCTCGTCGGCCACGTAGAGCTGCATCGCGAAGACGAAAAGCGCGGTGCCCAGTGCGGCGAGGGCTATGGCGGCGGGCCAGAGCGAACGGTTCTCGGACAAGTGGACCTCCCCTAGGTCGACCGGGCGTCAGCGCCCGGCGGCAGTCAGCATCACCAGCAGCGGGACGACCCGCTCAGCCGGCACTTCGTAACGGCCACGTGCGGCCGTGTGCAACCAGCCGGCAGCGGTCAACTGCCGCAGGTGGTGGTAGATCTGGCCGGTCGTGCCCATGCCGTCGAGCTCGGTGAGTTCGGCGGCGGTGCAGCGACCGCCGAGGATCTCGCGCAGCAGCCGCAGCCGTACGGGCTGGCCGAGCGCCGCGAAGAACTCGGCGGCCGCCGCCCAGTCACCGTCCATGACGGTGTCCGTGGGCAGCCCGTACTGCCACTCGTAGCGCAGCCCGGCCGGGGTCCGTACGGCACCGGTGAAGAGCACTCCCCCGTTGACCGCACCCAGAGCGGCGAACTGTTCCTTCAGCCCGTTGAGGGCCCACAGCGCGTCACCGGGGTCCCGCTGGGACGGGCGGACCGACGACGACGCCGCGCGGGCGGCATCGGCCTCTCCGACCGCCCGTTCCAGCTCGGCCAGGCGGCGTTCCAGCTCGGCCACCCGCTGCTCCAGATCCACACCACGAGATTACGCAATTACGTAATTACGAGCAAGCCGATACCGGCGGACGGCCGCAGCGAGCGCCCCGGAAACGACGGAACGGCCCGCCAGGCACTCCTGGCGGGCCGTTCCGGCCGGAAGGACAACGGGGCGCGCGACCGGCCCCGTTGGCGCGGCGCTAGGCGATCAGCCCCGGGATGGTGGCCTCGTGGGCCGTCCGCAGCTCGTCCAGCGGGATGCCGAACTGCCCCTGGACCGCGAGCTCGTCGCCGTCCACGACGCCGATCCGGGTGGCCGGCAGCCCCCGCGCACCGCACATGTCGGTGAAGCGGAGCTCCTCGCTGCGCGGCACCGCGACGACCGCCCGGCCCGCCGACTCGGAGAAGAGGAAGACGAACGGGTCGAGGTCGTCCGGGACGACCAGGCGGGCGCCCTTGCCACCGCGCAGGCACGACTCCACCAGCGCCTGGACCAGGCCGCCGTCGGAGAGGTCGTGCGCGGCGTCGACCATGCCGTCCCGCGAGGCGGAGATCAGGATCTCCGCCAGCAGCCGCTCCCGCTCCAGGTCGACCTGCGGCGGCAGTCCGCCGAGGTGGTCGTGGATCACCTGCGACCAGGCCGAACCGCCCAGCTCCTCGCGGGTGTCGCCGAGGAGGTAGATCAGCTGCCCCTCCTCCGCGAAGGCGACCGGGGTGCGGCGGGTGACGTCGTCGATGACACCGAGCACCGCGACCACCGGCGTCGGGTGGATCGCGACGTCCCCGGTCTGGTTGTACAGCGAGACGTTGCCGCCGGTGACCGGCGTGCCCAGCGTGAGGCAGCCGTCCGCGAGACCGCGGGTGGCCTCGGCGAACTGCCACATCACCGCCGGGTCCTCGGGCGAGCCGAAGTTCAGGCAGTCGGAGATGGCCAGCGGCCGGGCGCCGGTGGCGGCGACGTTGCGGTACGCCTCGGCCAGCGCCAGCTGCGCGCCCGCGTACGGGTCGAGCTTGGCGTACCGGCCGTTGCCGTCGGTGGCGACCGCGACCCCGAGGTTGGTGTCCTCGTCGATCCGGACCATGCCGGAGTCCTCGGGCTGCGCCAGCACGGTGTTGCCCTGGACGAAGCGGTCGTACTGGTCGGTGATCCACGCCTTGGACGCCTGGTTGGGCGAGCCGACCAACCGGAGCACCTGGGCGCGGAGTTCCGCGGCGTCCGCCGGGCGGGGCAGCTTGGCCGCGTCGTCGGCCTGGAGGGCGTCCTGCCAGTCCGGGCGGGCGTACGGCCGGTGGTAGGTCGGGCCCTCGTGGGCGACCGAGCGCGGCGGGACGTCCACGATCTGCTCGCCGTGCCAGAAGATCTCCAGGCGCGAGCCGTCCGTCACCTCACCGATGACGGTGGCGATGACGTCCCACTTCTCGCAGATCTCCAGGAAGCGGTCGACCTTGTCCGGCTCGACGATCGCGCACATCCGCTCCTGCGACTCGCTCATGAGGATCTCCTCGGGCGAGAGCGAGGAGTCGCGCAGCGGAACGGTGTCCAGCTCGACCCGCATACCGCCGGAACCGGCGCTGGCCAGCTCGCTGGTGGCGCAGGACAGCCCGGCGCCGCCGAGGTCCTGGATACCGGCGACCAGCTTCTCCCGGAAGATCTCCAGGGTGCACTCGATGAGCAGCTTCTCCTGGAACGGGTCGCCGACCTGGACGGCGGGCCGCTTGGTCGGCTTGCTGTCGTCGAACGTCTCCGAGGCCAGCACGGACACGCCGCCGATGCCGTCACCACCGGTCCGGGCCCCGTACAGGATCACCTTGTTGCCCGCGCCCGACGCCTTCGCCAGGTGGATGTCCTCGTGCTTCATCACGCCGACGCACAGCGCGTTGACCAGCGGGTTGCCCTGGTAGCAGGGGTCGAAGACGACCTCGCCGCCGATGTTGGGCAGGCCCAGGCAGTTGCCGTAGCCGCCGATGCCGGCGACGACGCCGGGCAGCACCCGCTTGGTGTCGGGGTGGTCGGCGGCGCCGAACCGCAGCGGATCCATCACCGCGACCGGGCGGGCGCCCATGGCGAGGATGTCGCGGACGATGCCGCCGACGCCGGTGGCCGCGCCCTGGTAGGGCTCGATGTAGGAGGGGTGGTTGTGCGACTCGACCTTGAAGGTGACCGCGTAGCCCTGGCCGACGTCCACGACGCCGGCGTTCTCCCCGATGCCGACGAGCAGCGCGTCGTTCTCGGGGGCCTTCTCACCGAACTGCTTCAGGTGGACCTTGCTGCTCTTGTAGGAGCAGTGCTCGGACCACATCACCGAGTACATGGCGAGTTCGGCGCCGGTCGGGCGCCGGTCGAGGATCTCCCGGATCCGCGCGTACTCGTCCTCCTTGAGGCCGAGTTCGGCCCAGGGCTGGTCGGTGTCCGGCGTCTCGGCTGCGTGCTTGACGGTGTCGAGGCTCATGCGGTGACCAGCTTCTTCAAGATCGAGGTGAAGAACCCGAGGCCGTCGGTGCGGCCGGTGCCGATCAACGGCTCGACGGCGTGCTCGGGGTGCGGCATCAGGCCGACGACATTGCCCGCCTCATTGGTGATGCCGGCGATGTCGCGGAGCGAACCGTTGGGGTTTCCGTATCCGTCGGCGGTCGGGCCGCCGGTGACGTAGCGGAAGGCCACCCGGCCCTCGGCCTCCAGCATGTCCAGCGTCCGCTCGTCGGCGACATAGCGGCCGTCGATGTTCTTCAGCGGAATGCTGATCTCCTGGCCCGGCGCGTAGTCGGCGGTCCAGGAGGTGGTGGCGTTCTCCACCCGCAGCTTCTGGTCGCGGCAGATGAAATGCAGGTGGTTGTTGCGCAGCATCGCGCCGGGCAGCAGGTGGGTCTCGGTGAGCACCTGGAAGCCGTTGCAGATGCCCAGGACCGGCATGCCGGCCCGGGCCTGTTCGATCACGGTCTCCATCACCGGCGAGAACCGGGAGATCGCTCCGGCCCGCAGGTAGTCCCCGTACGAGAAGCCGCCGGGCAGGACCACGGCGTCGACCTGGTGGAGGTCCTTGTCGCGGTGCCACAGCGGCACCGCCTCGGCCCCGGCCGCCCGGACCGCGCGCTGGGTGTCGCGGTCGTCGAGCGTGCCGGGAAAGGTGACGACTCCGACGCGAGCTGTCATGACTCGGCTCGCACGGCTTCGTCGACCCGCACGGTGAAGTCTTCGATGACGGTGTTGGCGAGGAAGGTCTCGGCCATCTCATGGATGCGGGCGAGGGCGGCCTCGTCGACCGGACCCTCCACCTCAAGTTCGAAACGCTTGCCCTGACGGACGTCGGCGATCCCCTCGAAGCCCAGGCGTGGCAGTGCGCGCTGCACCGCCTGCCCCTGCGGGTCGAGGATCTCCGGCTTGAGCATGACGTCGACTACGACGCGTGCCACTGGCACTCCCGGTGGTGTGGTGCGTAAGGCGGTGCCCTCACAGTACCGTGTTCGAAAATCTACGCGCATAGATATCCAGAGCGCCCGATCACGAGCCGGTATCGACGGGAGTGCACTCCAGGAAAAATCTCCGAAAAGAACGGGGGGCCACATTGCGGCAAGACACGCTGACGAAATTAAATGGGCTTCACAATGCAATGCCCATCGCTGTACAAATGAAAAAGCATTGATCCCAATCAGCCGGATCCGGAGCATCACCCCACGTCAACAAGGGGTCGCTCCACGAAAGGACCGATATCCGTGGCGCAGCGCGTAGTAGTAACGCTCTCCGATGACATCGACGGAGGAGAAGCCGCAGAGACGGTCATCTTCGGTTTGGACGGGAAGTCGTACGAGATCGACCTCAATCCCGCCAATGCGAAGAAACTGCGCGGCGCCCTCGCCCCGTTCGTGGAGGCCGGCCGCAAGCGGGCCAAGTCCGGCAAGGCCTTCCACCGGACCGCCGTGACCCCCGACCCGGCGGCGGTACGCGCCTGGGCCCGCTCCCACCAGATGGACGTCCCACCGCGCGGCCGGATCCCCAAGAAGGTCTACGAAGCCTTCAACGCGGCCAATCACTAACCGACTTGTCGGCGTCCGCGGGTCCGCACCCCACCGACTTGCACAGCACCCCTACTGATCAGCTAGAGTCTGGAGCACGCCGAGGGGCAAGGCCGAAAGGCCGGATCCCGAGGAGTCATGCGGGTGTAGCTCAGTAGTAGAGCGCCCCCTTTCCAAGGGGGAGGCGCAGTGTGCAATCCCTGTCACCCGCTCTGACAGTTCTTCCGGTCCAAAGGATCAGGTAGAGTAGCTGTCGCGCCACTGGGTGAAAGCCGAGTGGATGCCTGCGGACGTAGCTCAGTTGGTAGAGCGCAACCTTGCCAAGGTTGAGGTCGCGAGTTCGAGCCTCGTCGTCCGCTCAGAGAAAAGGCCCCGGTCACCAAGACCGGGGCCTTTGTCGTTTTCCCGATCGAAAACCCACCGGGATCCGGGGATCTTGCCCGGCCGCGCCCTGGACGGTTCGCGTTCACGCTGCGGGGCTTTCCCCGGAGGAAATCGCCGAGCCGGCTGCCGGTGGGCGAACGGGCCGGGGAGTACATGTGGCGGTGGACACACCGCCGGGGCCCGAGCGGCGGGGCCCGCGGGCGGTGGACGGGGTGGGCTCAGGGGGTCGGCCGACGGGTCGGGGCAGCGGGGCGGTCGAAGGTCCTGGTGCGGGGAGGGAGTTGGACCGGTGGGGGTCGGGGCCGGCGTGCGGGGCGCGGTGGAGTCGGGGCGGCCGACGGCTGCGGGTTCGGCGCGCGGCGGCGGGGCCGGTGGGCACGGGCATGCATCGGGGGCCGGGAAGTTGGCTATAGTGGGGCTCGCACCGCGCAGCGGCGACCGAAAGGGATGCCATCGCACGGAGCATGCGGACGTAGCTCAGTTGGTAGAGCGCAACCTTGCCAAGGTTGAGGTCGCGAGTTCGAGCCTCGTCGTCCGCTCAGAGAAAAGGCCCCGGTCACCAAGACCGGGGCCTTTGTCGTGGCCCGGTGCCGGTGGTCGGCACCGGGCCGGAACATCAGGCCCAGGGGTGGCCGGTGAGGCGCTCGTACGCCTCCAGGTACTTGGCGCGGGTGCGGTCGACGATCTCCTGCGGGAGGGCCGGCGGGGGCTGCTCGCCGGTGCGGTCCCAGGCCGTGGCGGGCGCGGTCAGCCAGTCGCGGACGAACTGCTTGTCGAAGGACGGCTGGGGGTGGCCCGGCTGCCACTGATCGGCGGGCCAGAAGCGCGAGGAGTCGGGGGTGAGGACCTCGTCGGCCAGGGTGAGCCGCTCCTCGTGGAAGCCGAACTCGAACTTGGTGTCGGCGAGGAGCAGGCCGCGCTCGCGGGCGATGTCGCGGGCCCGGCCGTAGACCGCGAGGGTCAGCTGGCGGAGCTGGGCGGCGGTTTCGGCGCCGACCTGGCGGGCGACCTCTTCGTAGGAGACGTTCTCGTCGTGGTCGCCGACGGCGGCCTTGGTGGCCGGGGTGAAGATCGGCGCGGGGAGCTCGGAGCCGTCGGTCAGGCCCTCGGGGAGCGCCACCCCGCAGACCGTGCGGGACTCCCGGTACTCGACGAGGCCGGAGCCGGCGAGGTAGCCGCGGGCTACGCACTCCACCGGGACCATGGCGAGCGAGTGGCAGACGAGGGTGCGGCCGGCCCAGTCGGCGGGGGCGCCCTCGGGGACCTCGGTGGACAGGACGTGGTGCGGGACCAGGTCCGCGAGCTGGTCGAACCACCAGAGGGACAGCCGGGTCAGGACCCGGCCCTTGTCGGGGATCTCGGTGGGGAGCACCCAGTCGTAGGCGGACATGCGGTCGCTGGCGACCATGACCAGGTTGCCGTCGGCGTTCTGGTAGAGGTCCCGCACCTTGCCGGTGTGCAGGTGGGTGAGACCCGGGACCTGCACGGGCTCGGGCTTTTCTACGAATCCGGACACGCTGCCTCCGCGTAGGTTGATCCAGGAGTCCTGGCGATTCTCTCGTATGCGCGGTGGGGGCTCCGCCGCAGGGTCGCCGGCGGGGGACGGTGGCCGGTTCCTCGGGAGGGTCAAACGGAGGACCGGACTCCGGGGCGGAGGAGGGCGGCGAGGGTGAGCAGGGCCACCACGGCGAGGCCGATGAGGATCGTCGACGGGGCGAAGGCGCCACCGAGCACGGTGACCACGTACGGGGTGCAGAAGCCCAGGTAGCACACGGCCCAGAAGCGCGCGGTGAGGCGGGCCAGGTGGTGCGGGGGTGCCAGGGCGGCCACCTCGGTCAGGCCGTAGGCGACGCACAGTCCGTAGCCGACGCCGAGCAGGGCGGCGGCGAGCAGGGCCACCGCGGGCTGCGCATGGGCCACCGCGAGGGCTCCGACCAGCAGGCCGACAGCGGCGACGAGGAGGCCGGTGGCGGCGGTGGCGAGGCGGTGGCGGGCACTCAGCCGGCGGGCGAGCGGGGCGACGAGGAGGCCGGCGCCGGGGGTGACGGCGGTGATGATCCCCGCGTAGACGGTCTGCCAGCCGTGCAGGCGGGTGTCGACGAGGCCCGGGAGGACGGCGAAGGCGATCGCGGGGGCGGCGAACACCCAGGGGGCCACGGGGACGACGAGGCGGCGGAACTGGGTGCGGTGGGTGGGAAGGGCCGGGGTGCGGTGGGTGGGAAGGGCCGGGGTGTGGTGGGCGGGGACGGTGGGGTCCGGGGTCCGGGGCGGGGCGGTTTCGGGGGCGCGGCCCGCGCTCAGCGCGGCGGCCGCGACCAGGACCAGGTGCGGAACGTAGGCCAGGACCATGGGGTGCGGGGCCCACTGGGCTATCAGGGAGGCGGCCAGGCCGCCGGTGGCGAAGCCCGCGGAGAGGAAGAGGCCGGAGCGGCGGGCGGCGGCGCCGGGTGAGGGCGCGGTGCCGTACGGCGGGGTGGAGAGTTCCTTGATCCAGACGCTGCCGGCGGTGAGCAGGGTGCCGGCGCCGACGCCGGTGAGGAAGCGGCCGGGCCACAGCAGTGCCGGGGCGGCCGGGCCGGCCATCAGCAGGCAGGTCGCCAGGGCCGAGATGCCCAGGGCGGTGAGGGCGACCCGTCGGCGGCCGTGGCGGTCGGCGAGCGGGCCGCCCACGAGGAGGCCGGGGATCAGGCCGACGACGTAGATGGCGAAGAGGGCGGTGGTGGTGGCGGCGGTCAGACCGAGGTGGGCGCGGTAGGCGCCGAGGAGGGAGGAGTACTGGTTGGCGCTCCACCCTGAGGCGGTCATGAGCCAGCCGGCGCGGAGCCAGTGGCGGGGCGCCCGGGCCGCGGTGGCGGCTGCGCTGACCTGGACCGTCGGGGTGTGTGACAGGGGCATGAGAGACGTTGTACGGCGCGGGCGGGCGGGCGCGCCGCCTCCGTTCAGGAAATGTGAACGGCCCGGGGCGGAGGGCTTGGCCCCCGCTTATCGTGGCGCGTATGGATCTGCGGCGGCTGTCTTCGTTCCTGGCGGTGGTCGAGGAGCAGCACTTCGGGCGGGCGGCGGCCCGGCTGTTCCTGTCGCCGGCCGCGGTCACCCAGCACGTGCAGCAGTTGGAGCGGGAGTTCGGGACGCGGCTGTTGGACCGCGGTCGGGGCCCGGTGGTGCCGACCGTCGCCGGGCAGCGGCTGGTGTCGCACGCCCGGACGCTGCTGGCCGCCGCGAACGCCGCGGTGGAGGACGTGACCGAGGCGGTCCGGGGCCGGGCGTCGCCGGGGCGCGGGCTGCGGGTCGGGGTGATGAGCCACGGGTCGGCGGAGGTGACCCCGGCCGCGGTGAACGCCTTCCGGCGGGCCCGGCCGGACGTGCCGGTGTCGCTGGTGCAGTTGGACTTCACCGAGCACTGCAGCGCGCTGCGCGAGGACCGGGTGGACGCGGCGTTCGTCCGGCCCCTGGTGCAGGCCGAGGGCATCGACGTCGACGTTCTGACGACCGAGCAGCGGATCGTGGCGGTCTCCGCGCGGTCGCCGCTGGCGGACGCGGCGCGGGAGGGGGTGCGGGTCGCGGACGTCCTCGACCTGCCGTTCCTGCGGCTGCCGGCGCGGACCCCGCGGCCGTTCGTCGACTACCTCTACTTCCAGGACGGCGAGCGGCGGGCGCCGGACTGCGCGCTGAACCCGCACGACGTGCTGACGAGCGTGGCGGCGGGGCGCGGGGCGGGGTCGGGGCTGAAGTCCTTCGCGCGGTACTACCCGTGGCCGGGGACGGTGTTCGTACCGGTGCTGGACGCGCCGAGTGCGCAGAGCGTGTTGGCGACGCGGTCCGGGGACCCGAATCCGGAGGTGCGGATCTTCCGGGCGCTGACGGTGGCGCTGGCGCGGGAGTTGGGGGAGTACGCGGCGCGGTAGCGGGTGCGCGGCACGGTAGCGGGTGCGCGGCACGGTAGCGGGTGCGCTGCACGGGGGTGCGGTCGGACGGTGCGGCCGGGGCCGGGCGGGCGGCGCGGCACGGGTTCAGTCGCGTTTGCAGATGCGGTCGAGGAGGTTGGCGGTGGCCCGTTGGACGCGCTGGTCGATGTGGCCGGGGCGGTCGAGGGCGGGCGACCAGGCGAAGGTGCCGGAGGCGAAGACCAGGGCGCCGCTGGGTGCGCGGTACAGGGAGGTCTCCTGGTGGCGGCGGACGCCCTCGCCGTCGCGGTACGGGGAGTGGGAGAGCAGGATGCGGCGGGTGTGCGCGGGGAGGCTGGTGCGCGGGAAGTAGCGGTCGGCCTCGCCGGCGACCAGGCCGGGGAGTTCGTCGCCTTCGTGGGCGCCGGTGGCCTCCCACAGCCAGTGGTCGGCGTTGCGGACGACCAGGGGGGCGGGCTCGGGGACCCGGCCGGCGTACTGGATGCCCATCAGCCGCTGCTCGGGGTTGCCCAGCTCCCGCCAGAGGGCGGGGCGGCCGGGGCCCTGGCGTTTGCGGCAGTTGAGCAGGGAGTCGGGGCCGGCCGGTGACGGGGAGAGCTCCACCTGCCAGTACATGGTGTTGGCAGAGAGGAAGACCAGGGAGGTGCCGCTGTCCCGGGCGGCCTCGACCGTGCGGCGCATGGGCACCGACCAGTACTCGTCGTGGCCGGGGAAGACCAGGCCGCGGTAGCGGGTGGCGTCCACCCGGCCGGCGTGCAGGTCGCGGGCGTCGGCGTAGGCGAGGTCGTAGCCGTAGCGCTCGGCCCAGCGGATGAAGTCGTAGGCGTGGCCGACGTGGAGGGGGAGGCCGGCGCCGGCGTAGGGGCGGTCGAAGGAGACGGTGGTGGCGGCGTCCCGTTCGCCGAGGAGGGCGCCCTTCTCGTCCCAGGCGTGGTACAGGCTGGCGCCGGTGCGGCCGTCCTCGGGGTAGAGGTTGTACGCCTGCCAGGTGATGTCGGGGAGCAGCAGCAGGAGGTCGGCGGGCTGGTCGTCGCGGACCGTGAAGGGGATGTGGGAGCGGTAGCGGCCGTCGGCGGTGGTCAGGACGGCGACGTAGGCGCCGAGCCGCCAGTACGTGGGGACTTGGAGGCGCCAGGACAGCCACCAGTGGTGGCAGGAGACGGTGCGGTCGACGAGCAGCGGGGCCGGCTGGACGATGCCGGCGAGGCGCGGGCTGGTGGTGATCTTGGCGGCGCCGGTGCCGGCGTAGTGGCCGATGCGGTAGACGTCGATGCTGAAGGGCTGCGGCGGGTCGACCGAGACCCGGAAGTCGATGGCTTCGCCGGGGGCCACCGCGCCGGGGACCGTGAAGCCCTTGATCTGGCGGTGGACGTCGTCGGCGGTGCGGGGGCCGTTGTGTTTTCGGGGCACGGGCAGCCGTAGGCCCTCGTGGGCGACCGCCGGATCGACGTACCAAGGGATGATCCGGCCGGAGTCGAAGTAGGTCTCGCTGCCGCGCAGCCAGGGCAGCGGGCCCTGCCCGAACGGATCCGTGACCGCATGGGCGAGGGCACCCGATTCCCAGCGCCTGATCTGTTCCGTCGCCACCTTCCACTCCCCTCCCGCGTCCCCCATGGCCGCGGCCGACCGGGCCTTACCCATCCCCCAGCACATCACATTACGCACTCACTTCGTCACCCTTCGTCGTGAATTTAGGTGCCCTTGCCCCGAAGCACGAACTGGAAGGGAACATTCAGCCGGTCCGGCGGGCGCCCGCACGCCGGGGCTCACCCCAGCCGGACCGGCTTCTCCGGGCGCACGCCGACCCGGTGCAGCCAGCCGCGGAGCGGTTCGGCGTCGCCGTCGTCGACCAGGCTGAGCACCGGGCGGCCCAGGTCGGCACGGCGGGCGCCGTCGACGAGGAGGGCCGGGCCGTCGAGCCAGTCCAGGCCCGGGGCGGCACCGGCGGTGTCCACTGCGGCGCAGCAGACCATGGCGGTGACGTGGTCGGCGAGCAACTCGCGGGCCGTCCGGGGCGGTTGCAGCGGGAAGAGCGGGAGGCCGCCGTCGGCCGGGCCGTCGCCCCAGGTGATGCCGGTGGTGTCGGCTTGCGCGGAGCGGGCGGCCTGGCGGGCGGCCTCCTCGCGCTCCTCGCGGGCGACCTCGGCGCCGAGCCGGGCGGCGACCAGATCGCCGGCGCGGGTGTCGCGGGCCAGCCGGTCGATGACCCGGGCCAGGGTCGGGCCGCAGGGCGGGGGCGCGCAGGCGGCGGGCTCCTCGGTGCGGGGGGTCTCCGCCGCGGAGGCGGATCCCCCGGGCGCACGGGGGTCCCCCCGGCGCGAACGGAGCTGAGGGCTCGGGGCGGCAACCGACAGCTCGGGTGACTCGGGGGAGGAGTCGAGGGCTTGCGGAAGGCTCGCGGGGTGGGGGGCGGCGGGCGTACGGGCGCGGGCACCGGCGTACGTCAGGGGCGGCGCGGGGGCGGCGCTGGGGGCGTCCGCGGGGGTGGTGGAGCGGTCCGGTGCGCGGGACGGGTCCGGTGCTTCCCGGTCGGGGTCGGCCTGGCCGGCCACCGGCAGCTCGTCGAGGACGCGGTGCAGCCGGGCGGCCTCCAGCCGCCACTTCCGGTCCACGATCTCCTGTGGGTACTGCTGCCACGCGACCGGCGACCAGTCCGGGCCGGGCTCGGCCGGGCCGCCGTGGAACAGCCGGGCGGCCAGCAGGGAGGCCGCCCGGTCGATGGTGCCGGGCTCCTCCAGGAGGTCGCAGGCGGGCCGCTCGCCGAGACGGGAGGCGAACCCCTCGGCCAGGCGGTCGCGGCGGGAGAGCTCGGTGAGCGCGGAGACCACGCCGGCGTCCAGCCGGGAGGGCCAGCGGCCCATCCGCCAGGCGGGCAGCGCGACCCTGGTCAGCAGCCGGTCCCAGCCGGCGTACGCCAGGCCGACCTGTTCCTGGGCGACGATCCGCAGGCCGTAGTCGACGCCCTGGGCGCGCTCGGAGGCGGCGGCCGCGACCCCGCGCTCCATCAGCACGACGTGCTCGCCGGCGGCGCGCAGCAGCAGCCGGGCGACCCGGCCGACGAAGCGGAGCGGGAGGGCGCGCAACGGGCCCCGGGCGCGGGCGGCGACCCCGGCGGCCGCGTCCAGTCCACGGATGAAGCGGCGGGCGGCGGCTATGTCCGGGTGTGCGGACGGGCCGGTGCCGGCGACGACGGGGGCCAGCAGGGCGCGCAGCTCGGCGACCCGCATCCACCACAGGAACGGCGAACCGATGACCAGGACCGGGGCCTCGGGCGCCCGGCGGCCGGCCCGTCGGGCGGGGCGCGGCGGACCGTGGGCGCGGTGTGTGCGGTCCTCCAGCCAGCTGTCGCAGTCCGGGGTGAGGGCTATCGCCGAGGGGGCGGGGACGTCGAGGCGGTCGGCGAGGTCGCGGACCAGGCGGTAGAGGTCCGGGGCGGCCTCCTCGGCGATCGGCACGGAAGGGCTGAGCGCGGGCCGGGCGCGGGCGACGACCACGGAGACCAGCGTCGCCAGGAGGAGGCTCAGCACGGTGAGGCCGCCGACCGCCCAGCGGGCCACCGCCCAGCCGCCTTCGGTGCCGAGCCGACCGGTGGCACCGCCCACGAGGAGGACCACGGCGACCGCGGCCGGCAGCAGGGCCACCGCCAGCGCCGCACCGCGGACGCGGAGCACCGCGAGGGCGCGGCCACGCGCCGCCAGGACGCCTGTTTCCGGACTTGCCACGAGCCTGTACACCCCCTGCGGTCCTGCTGGAGCGGGACGGAGAGAAGACGGGACGGACGAACGGACGGACGGTCGTGCGGTGTGCGGGCGAGAGAGCGAGCTCACTCCCCACCACTGTGGCACCGGCCACTGACATCGCAATGTCGGTGGGCCAGTTGCCGGACGCCGCCGGGGCGACGGTGCCGGGATTCCGGCACCGCGACCGCAGGACGCTTGCGCCGCACCCTAGTTGGGGGTGCGGGGTTCGTCAGCCGGATACTCGCGTGGTCACTCGATGGAATGGCTTTGGGTAAAGCCGCGGGCCGGAGACGCACGGGTCTGGGCCGCTTCCCGACGGGTGGTACGCCCCACAACGCAACTGAGGCATATGCCAAGGAAATGACATCTGCCTCAGTTGTTCCTCGGCTCCGCGCAGACCGCGGACGCGGTGCGGAGCCGCCGTGCGCTACTCCCCCGCCGCCGCCTTCGCGGCGATGTCGGTGCGGTGGTGCGAGCCGTCCAGCGAGATCCGGTCGACGGCGCGGTAGGCGCGCTCGCGGGCGGCGGCCAGGTCGGCGCCGGTGGCGGTGACGGACAGCACCCGGCCGCCCGCGCTGAGCACCGCACCGGACGCGTCGCGCCGGGTACCGGCGTGCAGCACGTAGGCGTCGGGGGCGTCCCGCTCCGCGACCTCGGCCAGGCCGTCGATCGGGTCGCCGGTGCGCGGGGTGCCCGGGTAGTTGTGGGAGGCGATGACGACGGTGACCGCGGCGCCGTCGCTCCAGCGCAGCGGCGGGAAGGTCGCGAGGGCACCGGTCGCGGCGGCGTACAGCAGGCCGGCCAGCGGGGTCTGCAGGCGGGCCAGCACGACCTGGGTCTCCGGGTCGCCGAAGCGCGCGTTGAACTCGATCACGCGGACCCCGCGGGAGGTGATCGCCAGGCCCGCGTAGAGCAGCCCGGAGAACGGGGTGCCGCGGCGCCGCAGTTCGTCGACGGTGGGTTGCAGGACGGTCTGGAGCACCTCGTCGACCAGCTTGGGGTCGGCCCAGGGCAGCGGGCTGTAGGCGCCCATACCGCCGGTGTTGGGACCCTGGTCGCCGTCGTGGGCGCGCTTGAAGTCCTGGGCGGGCTGGAGCGGGACGACGGTCTCGCCGTCGGTGACGGCGAAGAGGGAGACCTCCGGGCCATCGAGGAACTCCTCGATGACCACCCGGTCGCAGGCGTTGGCGTGCGCGCGGGCCGCCTCGACGTCCTCGGTGACCACGACGCCCTTGCCGGCCGCCAGACCGTCGTCCTTGACGACGTACGGCGCGCCGAAGGCGTCCAGGGCGGCGTCGATCTCCTCCGGGGTGGTGCAGACGTAGCTGCGGGCGGTGGGCACGCCCGCGGCGGCCATCACGTCCTTGGCGAACGCCTTGGAGCCCTCCAGTTCGGCGGCCTGCCCCGAGGGGCCGAAGACCGGGATGTCGCGCTCGCGGACCGCGTCCGCGACGCCGGCCACCAGCGGGGCTTCGGGGCCGACGATGACGAAGTCGGCCGCCAGGCCCGCGGCGAGGTCTGCCACCGCCCGGCCGTCGAGGGCATCGACCGCGTGGAGTTCGGCCACCTCGGCGATGCCGGCGTTGCCGGGGGCGCAGTGCAGCGCACTGACGTCGGGGTCGAGGGACAGAGAGCGGCACAGGGCGTGTTCGCGGGCGCCGCCGCCGATGACAAGGACCTTCACGGGGTGCAGCCTAGACGAATGCACCAACCGGCCGGTCGCCGGGCGTGCCCTGATCACACAAGGCCCGGGCCCCGGCCGGAAACCACCGACGGCGCCGCCGCCACCGTCCGCCCCCGCGGCGGCAACTCTTTCGGGTGAGATACGCGAGCGTCCTATACCGGATCCCGCACCACTTCCGGGCGGAAAACGGGCGATCTTGGGACAGAGGCCAGCCGTTCGGCGGTAGGAAAGAGGGCGGTGCGCGGCCCTTCCGTAGGCCATGCGCGCACCCCACGGATCCGCGTACGAGGGAGCACGGGTGAGTCAGCCGGAGATGCAACCCGAGGGGCCCCCTCGGGGCGAGGGCGGGCCCGACCGGGGCCGCGGGCGGTCGCCGGACCGCCACCGGGAACGAGGCCGGCCGGAGCGCCGCCCCGCCGGACCGCTCCGGGGCCGCGGCGACCTCGTGGGGCGGGCCTTCCCGCACGGCGACTGGGGCGAGCCGGACAACCGGCTGGACGCGCTGTACCTGTGGAGCGAGGAGGGCGCGCTGCGCACCGCCGACTGGTACCTGCGCGACCGGCTGGCCAAGCGCCGGGGGGCGCGGGCGCTGCGACTGGGGGCCGCGGCCGGGGTGACCGCGGGCGGGACGCTGCCGCTGCTCGACCTCGCCGGGGTCTGGGAGCACGGGGCGCCCTGGGGCGCGCTGACGCTGCTGCTGGCCGCGGTGTGCGTGGGCTGCGACCGGTACTTCGGGATGACCGCGGGCTGGATGCGGGACCTGGCCACCGCACAGGCGATCCACCGGCGGCTGGAGGCGTTGCAGTTCGACTGGGCGGCGGAGAGCGTGCGGGAGGTGCTCGGGCCGACGGAGGGCACCGCCAGCGAGGCGGCGGAGCGCTGCCTGGGCGTGCTGCGGCGGTTCAACGAGGACATCGGGGAGCTGATCCGCACGGAGACGACGGACTGGATGGTGGAGTTCCGGTCCGCTCCGGTGCCGCAGGCCACCCATGCGGTGCTGCCGTGGACGGCGCCGCGGTCGGAGGGCCCGGGAAACCCGGGGCGGTTCCCGAGGCCGCCCGGCTCGCGGCCGAACATGCCGCGGCAGCGGCCGCCGGAGGCCCCGCGCTGAGCGGGGACCGGCCGGGAGCCCGGCGGGGCCGGGGGCGGACCTCCCGCCGGTCCGGACCGCTCAGCTGAAGACGATCATGGAGCCCTGGCCCAGGCTCCGGGTGGCGGCCGCGTGCAGCCCGAGCCAGACGTGCCGTTCCCGGGCGAACGGACCGTCGTCCAGGGGGACCGCGGTGGCCCGCTCCTCCAGGGAGGTGGGACCGGCCGGCGGCGCGGGCGCGGCCGGCGGGTTCGCCGGGTCGATGCCCAGGGCCGGGGCGACCAGTTCGAGGTCCCGCAACAGCCCGTGGGAGGAGCCCAACGGGCCGCCGCCGGCCAGCAGTTCCTCGGTGGCGAGCGGGTGCGGGAAGTCGACCGGGACGTAGGCGCCCGCGTGGTCGTAGTGCCAGACCAGGTGGGACTGCTGCGCGGTGGACTCGAACATCTCCAGCAACTGCTCGTAGTCGCCGCCGAGTTCGTCGACCGGAGTCACCTCCAGGCCGCACAACTTGAGCAGGTAGGCGCGGCGCAGGAAGTGCAGCGCGTCGTAGTCGAAGCCGGCGACCGGCGCCACGTCGCCGGAGAGGCCCGGCATGTAGGTGAAGACCGGGATCTCCGGCAGGCTCGCGCCCACCAGGGCGTCGTTGTAGGTGGCGATCTCTTCGGAGAACGGGTTGTCGGGGCTGTGGCACAGCACATCGACGAGGGGTACCAGCCACAGGTCACATGCCACGGGTGGGGGCTCGCTTCCGGTCGGGGACGTAGGGCACCGGCGCACGTACAGCCACGGGTACGGCCCATTACGGCCGATGGTCGGGACAGCGTAGTGCTACCCGGCCGTTCCGACGAGAGCGAGGGAGTGCTCGTTGTACTCGGCGATCAGCCGCTGGGCGTCCGGCAGGTCGTGCCGCAGCAGGGCGTCGGCCAGTTCGCTGTGACCGTGCCAGAGCTGGCCCGCCAGGCGCGGCTCGCGGCGCAGCAGCGGCACCGCGAACATCCAGGTCTGGACGCGGATCCGGTCCAGGAAGTCGCTGATGTAGGGGTTCTGGACGATGCCGCTCAGTTCGCGCCAGAACCGCAGGTCGTAGCCGATGAGGACGTCCAGGTCGCCGGCCCGGGCGGCGCGTTCGGCCTCCTCGGCGCGGCGGCGGATGGAGATCAGCACCTCGGCGGGGGTGGCCAGCAGCGCCCGTTCGGCGTTGCTGCGGAAGATGCCCTCGATGATCAGGGTGCGGGCCTCGACCATGGCGCGGAAGTCGTCGGTGGTGAAGGCGTGCACCTTGAAGCCGCGGTGCTGCTCGATGTCGAGCAGGCCCTGGGCGCACAGGTCGAGCAGCGCCTCGCGCACCGGTGTCGCGGAGACGCCGTACTGGTCGGCGATCTCCTTGACGGTGAACGGGTGGCCGGACGGCAGCCGGCCCGCCAGGATCTCGTCGCGCAGCGCGTCGGCGATCTGCTCGCGCAGGGTGCTGCGGCGTATCACGGAGCTGTCCGAGCCCGGGGCCATTCGGTGCGTCTCCTTCGACGTCCATGACCGCAGGTGGGAGCGGCCCGCCCTCCACCATAGGCGAGGGGGTTGCCGCGGTTTCACGTGAAACGACGCGCCGCGCGGCCCCCGCCCACGATAGGCGAGGGCCGCGCGGAGGGCTGCCCGGCGGGTGCGCTCAGACGGTGTGCGCGTCCGCGGCCGTCAGGGCCTCGTCGAGGGCGGCGAGGCCCTCCTTGGCCTCGGCCTCGGTGATGGTGCAGGCCGGGACGACGTGAGTGCGGTTCATGTTCACGAACGGCCACAGGCCGCGGCGCTTGCAGGCCGCGGCGAACTCGGCCATCGGGGCGTTGTCGGCACCGCCCGCGTTGTAGGGCACCAGCGGCTCGCGGGTCTCCTTGTTGCGGACCAGTTCGAGGGCCCAGAAGACGCCCAGGCCGCGGACCTCGCCGACCGAGGGGTGCCGCTCGGCGATCTCGCGCAGCGCCGGGCCGATCACCTTCTCGCCGATCTCCGCGGCGTTCTCCACGATCCGCTCCTCGGCCATCGCGTTGAGGGTGGCGACGGCGGAGGCGCAGGCCAGCGGGTGACCGGAGTAGGTCAGGCCGCCGGGGTAGGGCCGCCGGTCGAAGGTGGCGGCGATCTCGGCGCTGATCGCCACACCGCCGAGCGGAACGTAGCCGGAGTTGACGCCCTTGGCGAAGGTCAGCAGGTCGGGGGTGACGTCGAAGTGGTCGGCGGCGAACCAGTGGCCGGTGCGGCCGAAGCCCGCCATCACCTCGTCGAGGATGAAGACGATGCCGTGGCGGTCGCAGATCTCGCGGACGCCGGCGAGGTAGCCGGGCGGCGGGACCATGATGCCGGCGGTGCCCGGGACGGTCTCCAGGATGATCGCGGCGATCGACTGCGGGCCCTCGAAGGCGATGGTCTCTTCCAGGTGGGCCAGGGCGCGCTCGCACTCCTGGGCCTCGTTCTCGGCGTGGAACGGGGAGCGGTACAGGAACGGGCCCCAGAAGTGGACGACGCCGGCCGAGGCGGTGTCGGAGGGCCAGCGGCGCGGGTCGCCGGTGAGGTTGATCGCGGCGGCGGTGGCGCCGTGGTACGAGCGGTACGTGGACAGCACCTTGGCGCGGCCGGTGTGCAGCCGGGCCATCCGGACGGCGTTCTCCACCGCCTCGGCGCCGCCGTTGGTGAAGAAGATCTTGTCGAGGTCGCCGGGGGTGCGCTCGGCGATCAGCCGGGCGGCCTCGGAGCGGACGTCCACCGCGAAGCCCGGGGCGAGCGTGCACAGCTTGCCGGCCTGCTCCTGGATGGCCGCGACGACCTTGGGGTGCTGGTGGCCGATGTTGGTGTTGACCAGCTGGGAGGAGAAGTCGAGGTAGCGGTTGCCGTCGTAGTCCCAGAAGTACGAGCCCTCGGCACCGGCGACCGGCAGCGGGTCGATCAGGCCCTGCGCGGACCAGGAGTGGAAGACGTGCGCGCGGTCGGCGGCCTTGACTGCGGCGCCGGCAGCGGGGTCGGGGGGCAACGTGCTCACGGTCAGTACCTCGGATCGGTCGCGGGGGTCCGCCGCTGGACAGGAACGGCGAACGGCTCCCAGCCTAGGGATCACGGTCCGCTGACCGGTACCGACACTGTGTATGGCGCTCACCACGCGCGCGGACAGAATGTCTACGCTCCTGGAGGAAACTCCAGGGATGCCCGGGGGTGGGGGTACCTGCCCCCGGGCATCGTCAGGATCCGCGGCGCTCAGGGCTGGCCGCCCCGCGCACCGGTCAGGCCGCCGCGGCGGTGGGGAAGGCGGTCCGGACCGGCCCGCTCCAGTGGTTGGCGTACAGGTGCGGGCGGAGCGCCGACAGCCCGCCGCAGTACTTGGTGAAGTCGGCGGCCGGGACGCCGTATGCGGTCAGCAGGCGGTCGGCCTCGGTGAGCCGGCCGGCGGTCTTGGTCTCGACGACGACCAGTCCGCCGTCGGCCCGTACGGTGCGGCCGGTCTCCAGGTCGCGGCAGACCAGCGCGGCGTCGCAGGTGACGCGCTGGCCGTCGGCGACGAAGGTGGCCCGCTGGTAGTCGGTCTCGATGGAGCGGCCCAGTTCGGTGGGGGCCTGGATGCCGTAGGAGCGGTCGAGCACGGTGGCGAGGAAGTCCCGCGGGGCCTCGCCCAGGGCCGGGTCGCCGGGCATCAGCGGCTGCCGGTGCTTGACCGTCCGGCCGTGCTCCCCTTTGAGCTTGACCTCGAACTGCCGCTCGCCGGTGTCCGCGTAGAGCCGCTCGCGGATCTTGAAGCGGAGCAGGCTGCGCTGCCGGTGGTCGTGGAAGGAACGCAGGTCGGGGGTGTCGTAGTAGACGGACTGGTAGCGGAACCAGCGGCGGCCGTTGATGCACAGCGCCGCGAACGGGCCGCCGGGGCGGCGGCGGTCGGTGAGTTCGGCCGCGAAGGCGGCGAAGACGTCGACCGGGACGAGGTAGGTGGTACTGAAGCGGGCCAGAAGCTCGGCGCGGGCCTGAACCTCGGCCAACGGGACGGGGCGGGCGGCCATGGCCGCCCGCGCAAGGGCTCGTACGGCGGGTATCACACGGTCTCCTTGGAGAATGGGGGACGGGGGATCGTGCGGGTCCTGTCGTCGCTCTCTGCGGTTTTTCTCCTTTCTTTACGATCGATAACCATGGAAAGTTCCGGGACGCGGAATCAGCCATCCATTGCGTCAGTTCCCGGACAGGGGCGCCATGCTGACGGTGCATCAGCCCGCTCGCATACCTCGCCGCTCGGAACCCGGCCCCTCGTGGACGGTCGTGACCCGACTCGCTCCCACGGGCGCACGCCTTGGCCGAATACCACCCCACCGGCCGGAGGTACGACATCGATATCCTCACCGCGGACGAGTGGCCGCTCCCACAGGGCGGAGGCGGGGAAACCCGGGGCAAAGGGGCGGCGGGATCATGGCACAGCCAGGACGAACGGGGCAGCAGGGACAGGCCGGACGGCCCGGCGGGCTGGCACCGCTCAGCGGGCACGACCCCCAGCAGATCGGCGAGTACCGCCTGCTGGGGCGGCTCGGCGAGGGCGGTATGGGGCGGGTGTTCCTGGCCCGTTCGGACCGCGGCCGGACCGTCGCGGTCAAACTGGTCCGCGCAGAACTGGCCCACCAGGAGGAGTTCCGGGCCCGCTTCCGCCATGAGGTGCGGGCCGCCCGCAAGGTGGGCGGGGAGTGGACCGCACCCGTCCTGGACGCGGACACCGAGGCCGAGACCCCGTGGCTGGCCACCGGCTACATCGCCGGCCCCGCCCTCCAACAGGCCGTCGGCGGCAGCGGACCACTGCCGGAGCGCACGGTGCGGATCCTGGCCGCCGGACTGGCCCGCGCACTGCGCTCCATCCACGCCGCCGGCATCATCCACCGCGACCTCAAACCGTCCAACGTCCTGCTGACCCTCGACGGCCCGCGGGTCATCGACTTCGGCATCGCACGGGCCCTGGAGGGGGTCACCACGAGCGCGGTGACGCACACCGGCTCCGCGGTCGGCTCCCCCGGCTTCATGGCGCCCGAACAGGTCCGCGGCGAGCCGCTCACGCCGGCCTGCGACGTCTTCTGCCTCGGCTCGGTGCTGGTGTACGCGGCCACCGGCCGGCAGCCGTTCGGCTCCGCGACGACCCTGCCGCACGCGATGATGTACCGCATCGCCGAAGAGGAGCCGGACCTGACCGGGCTCCCCCAGGGGCTGTACGACCTGGTCACCGCCTGTCTGGCGAAGGACCCGGCCCGGCGCCCCGCGCCCGAGGAACTGGTCGCGTGGGCCGAGGACGGCCCGGACGCCTCCGGAGCGGCGGACGACGAACCGTGGCTCCCGGGGGCGCTGATCGCCCGCCTGGGGCGGCACGCCGTGGAACTGCTGGAGGCGGAGAACCCGCAGGACGGCGCGGACCGGACGCCCTCCGACGCGACCGCCGTCCGCCCGCACGGGACGCCCGCCACGGGCCCGGCCTCGGACCCGGCCGCGGCACCGCCCGCCACCATGGCGCCGCCGGCCGCCCCGGCCCCGGCGCGCCGCCGCCGCACCCGCCGGACGCTGCTGGCCGTGGCCGCGCTGGTGCTGGTCGGAGCGGGTGCCGCCACCGGATACGCGCTGTTGAG
Source organism: Streptomyces sp. NPDC058000 (assembly GCF_042886435.1). Classification (NCBI taxonomy): domain Bacteria; kingdom Bacillati; phylum Actinomycetota; class Actinomycetes; order Kitasatosporales; family Streptomycetaceae; genus Streptomyces; species Streptomyces sp. NPDC058000. Next base: position 12,648 of record NZ_JBHVQS010000038.1, on the reverse strand, counting down.
CGAACCGGGCGGCAGCGCCGCCGCCTCCGAGGGCAAGCCGGACCCGGCCCCCGCGGCCGACGGCGACATACCCGCCGGCTACCTGGGCATCTGGTCGACGACGGTCGGCGACTCCAAGCTGGACGTGCGCCGCTTCACCCTCGTCCAGGGCAAGCCCGGCGAGACCGTGCTCCGGATGCAGGCCACCGGGCCCACGTACGACTGCCGGTTCGCGGCCACCCTCAAGAGCGCCGGCCCACCGGTGCGCCTCGGCCCGTCCACCGTGGTCTCCGGCCCGCCCGACACCTGCCGTCCCGGTTCCCCCAGCACCCTGGAGCTGATGGCCGGCCAACTGCGGCGCACCTTCGACGACGCGGGCGGCCTGGCGCCGCTGCTGTACACGAAGACGGGGTGACGGCGGGGGCGGCAGGCCCCCACCGTCACCCCGGACGGCAGCCGGCCCCGGCGGAAGCGAACCGCCGGGGCCGTACCGAGTTCCTTAGGACAGGAACGAGTTGATCTCGATCGTCTCGGTCCGGCCGGGGCCGACGCCGATCGCGGAGATCGGGGCGCCCGACATCTCCTCCAGTGCCTTGACGTACGCCTGGGCGTTCTTCGGCAGGTCGGAGAAGGTCTTGGCCTTGCTGATGTCCTCGGACCAGCCCGGCAGCATCTCGTAGACCGGCTTCGCGTGGTGGAAGTCGGTCTGGCTGTAGGGCAGCTCCTCGACGCGCTTGCCGTCGATCTCGTAGGCCACGCAGACCGGGATCTGCTCCCAGCCGGTGAGGACGTCGAGCTTGGTGAGGAAGAAGTCCGTCAGACCGTTGACCCGGGTCGCGTAGCGCGCGATGACCGCGTCGAACCAGCCGCAGCGGCGGTCCCGGCCGGTGGTCACACCGCGCTCGCCGCCGATCCGGCGCAGCGCCTCGCCGTCCTCGTCGAACAGCTCGGTCGGGAACGGACCGGCGCCCACGCGGGTGGTGTACGCCTTGAGGATGCCGATGACCCGGCTGATCTTCGTGGGGCCGACGCCCGCACCCGTGCAGGCACCGCCCGCGGTCGGGTTCGAGGACGTGACGAAGGGGTACGTGCCGTGGTCGATGTCGAGCAGGGTGCCCTGCCCGCCCTCGAAGAGCACGACCTTGTCGTCGTCCAGCGCCTTGTTGAGGAGCAGGGTGGTGTCGGCGACGTAGCCCTTGATCTGGTCGGCGTAGCCCAGCAGCTCCTCGACGACCTGGCCGGCCTCGATGGCGCGGCGGTTGTAGAGCTTGGTCAGCAGCTGGTTCTTGACGTCGAGCGCCGCCTCGACCTTCTGGGTCAGGATCGACTCGTCGTAGAGGTCCTGGACCCGGATGCCGGTGCGGTTGATCTTGTCCGCGTAGGTGGGGCCGATGCCGCGGCCCGTGGTGCCGATCTTCCGCTTTCCGAGGAAGCGTTCCGTCACCTTGTCGACGGTGATGTTGTACGGCGTGATCAGATGCGCGTTACCGCTGATCAGCAGCTTGGACGTGTCGACGCCGCGCTCGTTGAGTCCGCTCAGCTCGGAGAGCAGGACCGCCGGGTCGACGACGACTCCGTTGCCGATGACCGGGGTGCACCCCGGCGAGAGGATTCCGGAAGGGAGGAGGTGCAGTGCGTACTTCTGGTCACCCACGACAACCGTGTGGCCGGCGTTGTTGCCGCCCTGGTAACGCACTACGTAGTCCACGGACCCACCGAGCAAATCGGTGGCCTTTCCCTTGCCTTCATCACCCCACTGAGCACCGAGCAGCACAAGTGCGGGCACAGGCGTACACCCCTTCCGGGCGGGGCATGTCCAACGTGCGTGGATGGCGCGGCGCCCGCGTGTTCACGCGTACGTCGTCGCCGGAGCCGTCGGACCGGTGCCCCGGAATAGACGAAGCCCCTGGCGCAATAGCGCAAGGGGCTCTTGCACCGAGATGCTACCTGAGGAAGGACCGAGGTGTCGGCGCAGTCTTCTGGGCACTCTCCCGCGGAGTCCGTTCGGGGGTGCCCCCTGCTTGTGGTCATCGATCCGATCGCCCGCAGGACGGACGGCGAGTCCGTGCGGATCGCGAAGGACGTCCTGTCTGCCGGCGCAGGGGCGAAGATCTGCCTCCCGGAGGGGCCGGAGGAGTTCGCCCAGGCACTGGCCCGGCGCGGCCGGCGCCGCCCGGTGGTGATCGGCGACGACCGGGCGCTGCTGCGCGCGGTGGGCCTGCTCCACAAGGAGCGCGAGCTGGCCGGGGTGCCGCTTTCGATGATCCCGGTGGGCACGCCGGAGACGGTCGCGCTGAGCCGGACGCTGGGCGTGCCCACGGACGCGGTGGCCGCCGCGCGGGCCGTCCTGGACGGCGGGGAGCGGCCGATGGACCTGCTCACGGACGACAGCGACGGCATCGTGCTGGGCGGGCTGCGGATCCCGTGCGGTGACGTGGCCGGAGCGCTGCCGGAATACGGGGCGTACGGCGGTTACGAGGAGCACGGCGAGCGGGCCGTCCATGGGGCGTCGGGGGCCGCCGGGCACCCGGAGCGGGCCTTGGCCCCCGGGGACGCGGGGCCCGGCACGGCGGATCCGACGACCGGGCACCAGCCCTGGTGGAAGCCGGCGGCGCGCACCGCCCGTACGGCGCTGTCGCTGCTGGCCACGCCCGCGGCCGGGCGGTGGGGCGCTCCGCGGCCGGGCGCGGCCGAGGTCGGCGGGGGCCGGCGCGGGCGGGTGCCCGCGCAGCGGCTGCGACTGCGGGTCGAGGCCGACGGGGCGCTGCTGGCGGACCTGGACCGGCCGGTGCGCGGGGTGTCGGTGGTGCCGTACGCCGGGGACGACGACGCCGGGGCCGGTGGCCTGGTGGGGCGGCCCGGCGGGCTGGCCGAGGTGGTCGTGCACTGGCCGGGCGGGGAGCGGCCGGTGCGGGTCCGGGCGCGGGCGGTGACGGTGTCCGGGGCAGACTTCCACTACCGGGCGGACGTGCTGGTCGGCGGGCCGGTGCGGACCCGGACCTGGACGGTGCAGCCGGGGGCCTGGCGGCTGCAACTGCCCCGGCAGGGGTGAGACGGGGACCGGGGTGCCGGCCCTCGCGGGCGGGGTGCCGGTCGGCGGGGTCTGTGGGTCAGCGCCGCGGGGCCGGGTCGTTCTCCTGCGCGCCCTCCCGGGACGCCACCGGGCCGGCCTCCTCGTCCGTGCGGAGCTTTTCGAGGTGGTCGCGCCAGCGGTCCATCATGCCCATGAGCTCCTGCTGCATGAACTCCGTGAAGGCCAACGTCTCGCCGAGCCGGCGGCCGGCGGCGCTGCCCCGGCCGAGGCTCTCCACGCCCTCGCGCAGCACGTCCTCCCAGCGGGTCAGGACGCTGTCCCGGCGGGTCAGGGCCTCGTACCACTGGTCGCTGTGGACGCGGTAGCGGTCGCGGCGGGAGCCGGGCTCGCGCTCGCGGCTGACCATGCCGACCTGTGAGAGGTAGCGGATCGCGCCGGAGACGGCCGCCGGGCTGACCTGGAGCCGCTCGCCCAGTTCGGCGGAGGTCAGGACGCCGGAGTCGGACGCCAGCAGGCAGGAGAAGATCCGGGCCGGCATCCGCTGCATCCCCGCATCGACCATCTGCGCCGCGAACCGCTCGACGAACGTCAGGACCGCCTCGTCGTCGCGGGCCGCCGCCGGACCCGTGTCCTGCTGTCGCTGCTCGCTCATCTCCGCATCATCTCCCCTGTTCAGAGCCGTCCCTCAACTTTATACGCTTTCTTAACTTCACAAATTTATGAAACCAGCGTATCTTCGAAAACATGACGAAGGCGTTCTCCCCCGCAATCCGGGTGGCCGGCCTCCACAAGTCCTTCGGCCGGACCCACGCACTGGACGGCCTCGACCTCCGCGTCGAGGCCGGTGAGGTGCACGGCTTCCTCGGGCCCAACGGCGCCGGGAAGTCCACCACCCTCCGGGTCCTGCTCGGCCTGCTGCGCGCCGACCGCGGCGCCACCCAGGTCCTCGGCAAGGACCCCTGGCAGGCCGCCGTCGAGATCCACCGCCGCGTCGCCTATGTCCCCGGCGACGTCACCCTGTGGCGCAACCTCTCCGGCGGCGAGGTCATCGACCTCTACGGACGGCTCCGCGGCGGACTGGACGCCGCCCGACGGGACGAGCTGCTGGAGCGCTTCGAACTCGACCCCACCAAGAAGGGCCGCACCTACTCCAAGGGCAACCGCCAGAAGGTCGCGCTGGTCGCCGCCTTCGCCTCCGACATCGACCTGCTGATCCTCGACGAGCCGACCTCCGGACTGGACCCGCTGATGGAGGAGGTCTTCCAGAGCTGCGTCGCCGAGGAGCGCGACCGGGGCCGCACGGTCCTGCTCTCCAGCCACGTGCTGTCCGAGGTCGAGGCGCTCTGCGACCGCGTCAGCATCATCCGCAAGGGCCGCACCGTCGAATCCGGCTCCCTGGGAGAGCTGCGCCACCTGACCCGGACGACCGTGGTCGCCGAGCTGGCCGGCCCGCCGGCCGGACTCGACGGGCTGCCCGGCATCCACGGCCTCACCGTCCAGCCGCTCCAGGGCGGCCCGGGCTGCCGCGTCCGGCTCCAGGTCGACACCGACCGGCTCGGCGCGGTGCTCGGCCCGCTCGGCGCGGCCGGTCTGCGCAGCCTCACCAGCACCCCGCCCACCTTGGAGGAGCTCTTCCTCCGGCACTACCAGGACGACCTCCGCCCCGACGCCCGCCGCCGGGACGGGGCCCGGACCGAAGGGGCGGTGTCCCGATGAGCGCCCTGGCCGCACCGGCCGCCGTCCGCCCCGCCGGTCCGCGCCACCTGACCGGCACCGGCACCCTGCTGCGCCTGGCGCTGCGCCGCGACCGGCTGATGATCCCGGTCTGGGTGCTGGTCCTCGGGCTGTCCGTGGTCGCCATGGGCCCGTCCTTCGCCTCGCTCTACGACACCGCCGCCCAACGCGCCCAGCTGGCCGCGTCGATGAACGCCAACGGCTCGCTGCGCGCCCTGTACGGACCGGTCTTCGACGACTCCCTGGGCGGACTGGTCGCCTGGCGGATGGCCGGGTTCGGGGCGGTGCTGGCGGCCGTGATGAGCCTGCTGATCGTCGTCCGGCACACCCGCGAGGAGGAGGAGACCGGCCGTCAGGAGCTGCTCTCCGCCGCCATGGTGGGCCGGCGGGCGCCGCTGACCGCGGCCCTGCTGGCGGCGCTGATCGCCGACGCGGCGGTCGCCGTGCTGACCGCCGCCGGGCTCACCGCCTCCGGCCGGCCGGTGGGCGGATCGCTCGCACTGGGCCTCGCGATCGGCGGCACCGGCCTGCTCTTCGCCGCCCTGGCCGCGATCGCCGCCCAGCTCACCGAGAGCGCCCGGCTGGCCAAGGGGCTGACCGGCGCGGCCCTGGGCGCCGCCTTCGCACTGCGCGCCGCCGGTGATGCGTCCGACGGGAGCGGCGCGCCCGGGAGCGGCGCCGGTTCCGCGCTGACCTGGCTCTCCCCCGTCGGCTGGGCGCAGAACCTCCGCGCCTACGCCGGCGAGCGCTGGTGGGTGGTCCTGCTCTTCGCCGCCGCGACCGCGCTGGCGACCACGGCGGCCTATGCCCTGACCGCCCGCCGCGACCTGGGGATGAGTTTCCTGCCGGCCCGCCCCGGCCCGGCCCGCGCACCCCGCTCGCTCGGCGGCCCCGCCGGCCTGGCCTGGCGGCTCCAGCGGACCACCCTGGCGGGCTGGACGGCCGGGTTCGCGCTCGCCGGGGCGGTGTTCGGCGGGATCGCCAAGGGCGCCGCGAGCATGGTCGGCGGCAATCAGCAGACCCGGGAGATCTTCGAACGGCTCGGCGGGCAGCAGTCCCTGACGGACGCCTTCCTGGCCTCGATGACCGGCATGCTCGGCGTGGTCGCCGCGCTCTACGCCGTGGGGGCGGTGCTCAGGATGCGCGCCGAGGAGACCGCCGGTCGTGCGGAACCGATCCTGGCGGGCGCGGTGGGCCGGCTGCGCTGGGCGGGCGGCCATCTGGTCATCGCGCTGGTGGGCACGGCCGCGGTGCTGGCCGCCGGCGGTCTGACGCTGGGAATCACCTACGGCGCCTCGGTCGGCGACGTCTCGGGCGGCACCGGCCGGGTGCTGGCCGCCGCGCTCGCCCAGGTCCCGGCGGTGTGGACGCTCGCCGCGGTGGCGATGGCCGTCCTCGGCGTGCTGCCCGGGGCGAACGGTGCGGTCTGGGCGCTGACCGGCACCTGCCTGGCCCTCGGCTGGCTCGGCCCGGTGCTGCGGCTCCCCCAGTGGGCCATGGACCTCTCGCCGTACGGGCACCTGCCCAAGCTGCCCGGCGGGGCGGCGACGGCCGCGCCCTTCCTCTGGCTGACGGCCCTCTCGGTGGTGCTGATATCCGCCGGTCTCGCCGGGCTCCGCCGGCGCGACATCGGCTGATCCCGTAGTCGTGGGCCGGCCGGGGCGGGGGGGGGGGGCGGGGGGGCGGGCGGGCGGCGGCCCGCCGGGTGGCACGGGGGGGGGGAGGGGGGGGATTAAAAACA
>NZ_JBHVQS010000038.1:0-6150 GCF_042886435.1 Streptomyces sp. NPDC058000 | reverse complement strand
TGCGTCGGGCGCCGGGCCCGCTCGGTGGTGGGTATAACCGGGGGTCGGGCGGGGCGCCGGCGGCGCCAAATGGGCTTTTCCCTTTTTCGTGCGCGGCCGTAGGGGTTGGGGTCGCGGGGGGCCCACTCCGGTCGGCGCCCGGCGTTGTCCACAGGGTGTGGACAGTCGGGGCGGGCGGCGCCGTGCGTCAGCCGCCCGGCGTCACCAGCCGCGCCTCGTAGGCGAAGACCGCCGCCTGGGTGCGGTCGCGCAGCCCCAGCTTCACCAGGATCCGGCTGACGTGGGTCTTCACCGTCGATTCGGCGACGACGAGATGGGCGGCGATCTCACCGTTGGACAGGCCCTGGGCCACCAGCACCAGGACCTCGGTCTCCCGTTCCGTCAGGTCGCCGATCCGCTCCTGGGCCGGGGCACGCGGCGAGCCCAGCCGGGAGAACTCGTTGATCAGGCGCTTGGTGACGGTGGGGGCGAGCAGCGCCTCACCGGCGGCGACGATCCGTACGCCCTCGGCGAGCTGGCCGGCCGAGGCGTCCTTGAGCAGGAAGCCGCTGGCCCCGGCCCGCAGCGCCTGGTAGACGTACTCGTCCAGGTCGAAGGTGGTCAGCACCAGCACCTTGGCGTCCGCGTCGGCGGCGACGATCTCGCGGGTCGCCTCCAGGCCGTTCATCTCCGGCATCCGGATGTCCATCAGGACCACGTCCGGCTTGAGGAGCGCGACCTTCTGCACCGCCTGCCGGCCGTCGACGGCCTCCCCGACGACCTCGATGTCCGGCATGGCGTTGAGCAGTACGGAGAAGCCCTCGCGGACCATCACCTGGTCGTCGACGATCAATACCCGGATCATGCTGCACTCCCGCCCCGCGCGGTGTCCCCCGCTGTGTTCGCCACCGGGAGGAAGGCCGCGACCTCGAAGCCGCCGTCCGCGGTGTGGTCGGCCGTCATCTCGCCACCGAGCATCTGCACCCGCTCCCGCATGCCGAGCAGCCCGTGGCCGGCGCCCGGCGACGGCTTGGCGAGCCGGCTCGGGGGACCGTTGACGATCCGCAGACCGATCCCGCCCAGGACGTAGGAGACCTCCACCCGGGCGTCCGCACCCGGCGAGTGCCGCAGCGCGTTGCTCAGCGCCTCCTGCACGATCCGGTACGCGGACAGTTCCACGCCCTGCGGCAGCGGCCGGACGGATCCGGTGACCACCGACTCGACGGCCAGCCCGGCGCCCCGGACGCTCTCCATGAGCGCATCGAGGCTGGCCAGGGTCGGCTGCGGGGCCTCCGGGTCGCGTTCGGCGAAGGCGTCCGGGTCCTCGGAGCGGACCACGCCGAGGATGCGGCGGAGTTCGGTGAGCGCCGCGACGGCGTTCTCCCGGATGGTGGCGAAGGACTTGGCGAGCTCGGGCGGCGGATCGGCGACCCGGTAGGGCGCCGCCTCGGCCTGGATAGCGATCACTGACATATGGTGCGCCACCACGTCGTGCAGTTCCCGGGCGATCAGCGCGCGCTCCTCCAGCAGGGTGCGGCGGGACCGCTCCTCGGCGGTGGCGCTGCGGGTCACCACGACCTGCCGGCGCTCCTCCCGCCAGGCCCGGACCGCGGCGGCGGAGACCAGCAGGACCCCGGAGAAGAACGCCACCGGCGGCATATCGCCCAGCGCACCACGCCCGACGAGCACCGACAGCACCGACCCCAGCCCGAAGGTGACCACCCACATCTCCACCGCCAGCCGCGGTCGGGTGCGCAGCACCACCAGCGTCATCACGATGAGGTGGACGGCGAAGGCACTGCTCCAGACATTGGCGTACGGCGAGAAGAACCGGGCGCCGACCGACTCCACGGCGAACGCCAGCAGCGACAGCCAGAAGGCGCCCACCGGCCGGAAGAGGACGAGCACCGGCGGCACCGCCATCAGCAGCGCGAGCATGATGTCGACCATCTGACGCACCGAGCTGGCGCCGTAACCGGGGGCGGCGGACCCCAGGAAGACGCAGGCCGAGAGGAAGGCGACGGCGCTGTGGGGGAGCCAGCGGGTCAGCCGCCTGGCCCGGCCGGGCAGCCACGGCAGCCACCGGGCGAGCTTGGCGTCGTCCAACGGTGGCAGCGGGCGGAAGGCGAAGGCACCGACGAACAGGTCCTGGCGCAGGGTGTGCAACGCGCCGTGGACTATCCGCGCCTCCGAGCGCAGGTGGCCCTGCGTCTGGGTCGTCTCGTTCACGCACACCACGGTAAGCAGCGAAGGCCCCTCGGGGCGTCCTCACCGAAGCGGATCTGCCGGCGTCCGTCTCAAGTACTACGCGGTGCGGTGGGCCGCGTACCGGGCGGTTCCTCGGGCGCCGGCCCGCCGCCCCGCAGCAGCCCCAGCAGGGTGCGGAACGCTCCGGTGCCGGGCGTCAGGGCGGCGTAATGCCCGGTGCCGGGCAGTTCGCGCAGCGCGGTGGCGGCGGGATGGGCGGCGGCGTAGCGGCGGGAGAGGTCCGGCGGGACGTCGGGGTCGTCGGTGCCGTGCAGGAGGGTGACGGGGATCCCGGCGGGCGGCTGGTGGACCGGGTCGGCGGCGGCCAGCCGGCCGGCGAAACCGGGCCCGGTGCCGAGCAGCTCGCCGACCGCGCCGTCGCTGAGGCCCAGCTCGTGGGCGCGCGCCAGGTCGGCGACCGGGGCCACCGCGATGACCCGGGTCACCGGCGTGCCGGGGCGGGCGGCGGCGAGCAGCGCGAGGTGGCCGCCCGCCGAGTGCCCGACGAGCACGACCTCGCGGGGCGGGGCGGCCGGAACCGCCCCGGCGCCGGCCGCCGCTTCGATGGCCGCCGGGACGTCCTGGAACGTCTGTGGCGCGCCGCCACCCGCACCGACCCGGCGGTATTCGGCGAGCGCGACCGGCAGGCCGTGCCGCGCCAGCTCCGCCGCGCACGGCGAGAGGTGGCGCCGGTCGTACGCGGCCCGCCAGAACCCGCCGTGCAGCAGGACGACGAGGGGCCCGGTCCCCGGCCACCGCCCGTACAGGTCCACGACCTGGTCCGGGTGCGGGCCGTAGGGGACCGTCCGGTCCGGCGCCACCGGGGCGAGCCCCAGCAGCGCCGCCTCCTCGTCCGCCGCGCTCACCCGGTGGCGCCGTCCGCCGCGGCTCCCGCGCCCGGCTCCGCCGCGGTCTCCCGCTCCGTCCCGGCCGACACCGAGTCCGAGGCCGGCGCCGCCGCGGCCCGCTCCCGCAGGACCTCGCCGAGCACCCACGCCGCCCGCTCCGCGTCCGCGAAGGTGGTGTACAGCGGGGTGAAGCCGAAGCGCAGCACATCGGGATGGCGGAAGTCGCCGACCACTCCGCGCCGGATCAGCTCCGCCATGACCGTGCCGGCCAGGGGGGTACCGCCCGGCTCGACCGCGGGGGCGACCTTGGACGAACACGCCAACGACACCTGGCTGCCGCGCCGCCGGTGCTCGTCCGGGGTGACCGAGCGGACCCACCCGGGCGGCGCGTACGCGGCCACGCACTCCAGGAAGAAGTCGGTCAGCGCCAGGCTCTTGGCGCGCACGTCCTCGATGGCGACGCCCTCCCACGCCTCCAAAGCCGCCTCCAGGGCCACCATCGAGAGGATGTCGGGGGTGCCGACGCGGCCGCGCAGGACGCCGTCGGCCGGGGCGTAGCCGGGGTCCATACCGAACGGGTCGGCGTGCGAGTTCCAACCGGGCAGCGGAGACTCGAACCGCTCCTGGAGGCTCTCGCGGAGGTAGAGGTACGCGGGCGAACCCGGGCCGCCGTTGAGGTACTTGTAGGTGCAGCCCACCGCGAGGTCCACCCCGCAGGCGTCCAGCGCGACCGGCAGCGCCCCGGCACTGTGGCACAGGTCCCAGACCGCCAGCGCGCCCGCGCTGTGCAGCGCGGCGGTGATCTGGGCCATGTCGTTGAGCTCGCCGGTGCGGTAGTCGACATGGTTGACCAGGGCCAGCGCGGTCCGCTCGGTGACCTCGTCGGCGATCCGCGCGGGCTCGACCGGCCGGACCGCGAGGCCGGCCATCCGGGCCGCGGAGCGGGCGATGTAGCCGTCGGTGGGGAAGGTCGTGGCGTCGACCAGGATCTCCGTACAGCCCTTCCCGGCCATCCGGATGCCTCCGGTCACCGCCTTGAAGACGTTGACGCTGGTGGAGTCGCCGACCACGACCTGGCCCGGGGCCGCCCCGATGAGCGGGGCGATCTTCTCGCCGATCCGCTCGGGCGCGGTCCACCAGCCGGCTTCGGTCCAGGAGCGGATGCGCAGCTCGCCCCACTCGTGGTTGATCACCTCGGCGATCCGGTCGGGCACCGACCGGGGCAGCGCGCCGAGCGAGTTGCCGTCGAGGTAGACGGTGTCGTCGAGGACGAACCGGTCACGGGTCGTGGCGAGCGGGCCGACCGCGTCCAGTTCCGCGGCGCGGGCGGCGTACTTGCGCGCCCCGGCAGCGGTGGGGCCGGGGCCCTGCGGGGTTTCGCGGCTCTCAGACATGGCTTCGCGCCGTCCACAGCTCGGGGAAGACGTTCTTGCGGGCCCGCTTCTCCAACCAGGCGACTCCCGCTGATCCGCCGGTACCCATTTTCGCTCCCATCGCCCGCCGGGTCGCCACCAGATGGTCGTTGCGCCAGCGCCAGACCAGTTCCGCGACATCGGTCAACAGCTCACCGAGCCGCACGAGTTCGGAATCCTGCGGGCCGGTGAAGACGGTGGCCCAGACCTCCTCGACGGCCGAGTCCGGTTCGTGCCGCTGCGTCGGGTCGCGCCGCAGGACGGCCTCCGGTATCGGAAGGCCGCGGCGGGCCAGCAGCCGCAGCACCTCGTCGTACAGGCTCGGTTCGTGCAGCGCCTTCTCCAGCACGGCGTGGTCCTCCGGATTGCCGCGGTGCGGCACCAGCATCGACGCGGACTTCTCGCCGAGCAGGAACTCCAACCGCCGGTACATCGCGGACTGGAAGCCGCTGCCCTCACCGAGCGCGCTGCGGTAGGCGTTGAACTGTGCCGGCGTCAGCCGGGCGAGCGGCTTCCACGCGGCGTTAAGCGCCTCCAGCTCCCACGTGGAACGGCGCAGGGCGTCCATCGCCACCGGCAGGTCGTCCCGGCGCAGCGCCTCGGCGGCGGTGTGCCACTCGTGGACGATGACGGTGAACCACAGCTCCATCACCTGGGTGGTGACCAGGAAGACCATCTCGCCCGGGTCGTCGGACTGGAGCTGCTGGAGGTGGGTGAGGACGCTCGCGCGGACGTAGTCCTCGTACGGGGTGGTGGTGCCGGCGCCGATGCTCAGATCAGGACCGAACGGCGGGTCCGCCTCGGCGGCCACGCTGTCCGGCACGGGGGCGCGATCCGCGGAATGGGTGGGAGACGGCTGCGACATGAGGGACTCCTCAGGTGCGAACTACCGGGTAGCGGTCCGCTCCTTCCTTGTCGGCTCGGGAGCCCCGGTCCCCTCGGGCGCGGGATGACCCGGCCCACTGAAATCATCCGTGCTGCGCCACGACCGCGCAAGGGCCGGCCGCGATCTTGCGGCCGGCCCTCGCGCCCGCCCCGGGAGACCGGGGCGGGCCGTCGCGGCGGCTCAGGTGAGCGTGTCGGCCGCGGTCGGCGAGGAGTCACGGAGGAAGGTCGAGCAGCGCTCGTACTCCTCCTGCTCGCCGATCGCCTGGGCGGCGCGGGCGAGGGCGTGCAGGGCGCGCAGGAAGCCGCGGTTGGGCTCGTGCTCGAACGGCACCGGGCCGTGGCCCTTCCAGCCGGCCCGGCGCAGCGCGTCCAGGCCGCGGTGGTAACCGGTGCGGGCGTAGGCGTAGGACTCCACGACCCGGCCGGCCTCGAAGGCGTCGTCGGCGAGCTGGGCCCAGGCCAGGGAGGAGACCGGGTACTTCGCGGCGACGTCGGTCGGCGCGGTGCCCGAGGCGAGCAGCGCACGGGGCTCCGGGTCGTCGGGCAGGTGGGTCGGGGGCGGTCCCCCGAGCAGGTTCTCGTGAATGGGCATGTGACCAGTCTGCCCGTTCGCTGCGCTTGGCTGCGTTTCCACGTTGTCGGGCTTCCCGCCGTGGGGGTTGCTGTTCTTGCGCCTGCGGCGCGTTGCCGCTGCGCGGGGCTGGTCGGCTGCGGTGCCGGGTCTGTGGGGTGGGGGGGTGGGGGGGGTGGGGGGGCGCGGGGGGGGGGGGCCCCGC
>NZ_JBHVQS010000037.1:60604-85213 GCF_042886435.1 Streptomyces sp. NPDC058000 | reverse complement strand
GTGCCGGACTGCTTCGCTTTACGTCCGGCACACCCCCACCCCACAGACCCGTCCCCTCCCGTGAGTGGGTGGAATTCCGGTGGGTGGGGGCTTGGGTGAGTGGGGTGGTGCGGGGGGATGTGGTGTTCTGGTTCCGCCCGTCGACGAGAGGACTCCTGCCGTGCAACGTCGTTCCCGGACTGCCGTGTTGGCTGCCGCCTGTCTGCTCTTGGCGGCGGGGTGCTCGTCCGGTGGGGGGTCGGCGGCGGGTGGGCCGGGACCGACCGGGTCGGGCGAGCGGACCGGGGCGCCCTCGCCGAGTCCGTCGGCGTCCGCTGTGGTGCCGCCCGCCAAGGGGACGGTGCGGGTGACCGGGACGCTCGCCACGGGGCTGAAGTCGCCGTGGGGCGTGGCGGCGCTGCCGGGCGGGGATCTGCTGGTCGGTGAGCGGGACACCGGGCGGATCGTGCGGGTGGCCGCGCACGGCGGGAAGGTCGCCGACGTGGGGTCGGTCCCGGGGGTGGCGCCCGGGGGCGAGGGCGGGCTGCTGGGGCTCGCGGTGTCCTCGTCGTTCGGCACCGACCACCAGGTGTACGCGTACTTCACCACCGCGTCCGACAACCGCATCGCGCGCATGATCTACGACGAGCGGCGGGATGCGGGCAACCAGTTGGGCGCCCCCAACACCATCTTCAAAAACATCCCCAAGGGCCGGTTCCACAACGGCGGGCGGCTCGCCTTCGGACCGGACCGGATGCTCTACGCGAGCACCGGCGAGACCGGCGACAAGGCGCTGGCCCAGGACAAGAAGTCCCCGGCCGGGAAGATCCTGCGGATGACCCCGGACGGCGAGCCGGTGCACGGCAACCCGGAGCCGGACTCGGTGGTGTACGACTACGGGCACCGCAACGTCGAGGGGCTCGCCTGGGACGCCGGGAAGCGGCTGTGGGCCTCGGAGTTCGGGCAGGACACCTGGGACGAGCTCAATCTGATCGAGCCGGGTCGGAACTACGGCTGGCCGCAGGTCGAGGGGAAGCGGAAGGGCGGGGCGGTGCCGCCGGGGTACGCCGACCCGGTGCTGGTGTGGAAGCCCGCGGACGCCTCGCCCAGCGGGCTCGCGTACGCCAAGGGCTCGCTGTGGATGGCGTCGCTGCGCGGCGAGCGGCTGTGGCGGATCCCGTTGGACGGGACGAAGCCGGTGGCCGCGCCGCAGGCGTTCCTCACCGGCGAGTACGGGCGGCTGCGGACCGTGGTGGCGGCCGACGACGGGGCGTTGTGGCTGGTCACCAGCAACACGGACGGCCGGGGCCGGCCCCGCAAGGGGGATGACCGGATTCTCCGCCTGGCGGTGAGCTGATCCCCCTGATCCCCCTGATCCCCCTTTGGTCCCCGTTTGCGGGCGGTCTGCTTAGACTCGGTGTCGGGGACGGGTGGATCCATAAGTGATCGCGCCGGAGGGGGCACCGTGTTCAACGTCGTGGAAGAACTGTTCGCGCCGGGCCGTAAGCACACCGACGAGGAGCGCCGGCGGATGACGCTGGTGGTGGACGACGTCGGCGACGGGGACCCCGGGAAGGGGCCGATAGACCTGGCGTCCGGGGTCGTGGTCGTCCGGCCGCAGCCGGAGGCGCCCGCGCCGGAGGGTTCCGACGCGGGCAACTGACGGTCCGGCGGCGCTACTTGGTCGGGGCAGGCTCCTTGCTCGGCGTCGGCATCGCGCTCGACGTCGGCTCGACGAACAACCGCAGCCGGTGGGCGACCGCGCCCGCCTCCCCGCGCCCGGAGACGCCCAGCTTGGCGAGGATGTTGGAGACATGGACGCTGGCGGTCTTCGGCGAGATGAACAGCGTGTCGGCGATCTGGCGGTTGCTGCGGCCGTCTGCGACGAGGCGGAGCACGTCCCGTTCCCGGGGCGTCAGCCCCAGGGACTCGGCGGGGGCGGCGGGCGGCGGTGACCCGGCCGCGGGGCCGGCCGTACCGGGTGCCGGCTGGCCGGCGAGGGGTATCCGGGCGCGCTGGGCGAGGAGTTCGAGTTCGCCGATCAGTGGATGGGCGCCCATGTCAGCGGCGGCGGTGTGCGCCTGGCCGAGCAGCAGCACGGCGGCCTCGCGCGGGGTACGGCCGTTGAGGCCGAGGGTGGCGCGCTCGGTGCCGTGCAGCAGCGACTCGGCCCAGCGGCGGCAGCACCAGGCCAGCTCGTGCGGCCGGTCCAACGACTCGAAGGCGGCGACCGCCTCGGCCCAGGCGTCGGGGGACTCCCGGCCCTCGGCGCGGCGGAGTTCGGCCTCGACCGCCGCACCGTGGGCGTCCCACACGGGGGAGAGCCGGGCCAGTCGCTTGGCGGCGTCGCGGATGCGGGCGAGGATCTCGGGCCGGCCGGGAGCGGCGGTGGGCAGCCCGCGGGCGTCGGCCTCGGCGGTGGTCGCCGACCACAGGAGCGGCCAGGCGTAGCGGTGCAGGCCGGGGGCGAAGCCGGTGTCCAGCGCGGCCTGGACGAGGATGGCGCGGACGTCCAGGATCCGGCCCTGGCGGGCGGCCAGTCGCAGGGCGTGCCGGGCCATGGGGAGGGCGTGCTGCTGCTGCGGGTCGTGGGTGCCGTAGTGCTCCTGGGCGACGGCCAGTTCGCGCTCGGCGGTCGCGAGGTCGCCCTTGTCCAGGGCGAGGGCGGTGTGACGGCTGGCGGCCAGGGCGGTGGCGAGGGAGTTCTGGGCGAGGCTGCGGGCGTCGGCGGCGACCCGGCCGGCCTCCGCCCAGCGGCCGAGCGACTGGAGCGATTCGGCGCGGTTGGTCAGCACCCAGCTGGCGGCGTTCTTGAGGCCGTAGCGGGTGGTGAGCTCGATGCCCCGGTCGGTGACCTCCACTGCTTCGCGGGAGCGGCCGACGCCTTCGAGGGTGCCCGGGAGGTTGATGTGGCCGCGGCCGATGACGGCGAAGTAGCCGCACTCCACGACCCGGTCGAGGACGGTGCGGAATTCGTCGAGGCCCCCTTCGACGTCACCGGCGTCCACCCGCAGCCCGGCCAGCGTCACCCGGGAATTGAGCTCGGCCTCCTCGTCGCCCACCAACCGGGCCAGCTCCACGGCTCGTTCGGCGGTGGTGAAGGTGCCGGGGCCTGGTTCGTGGAGCATCTGCCAGCTGGCGACGGCGGCCGTGACGGTGGCGTGCACGGAGGACGGCGGCAGCCCGCGCATCAGTTCCTGGGCCTTGTCCAGGTCCTCCCAGCCGTTGCCGCGGCCGGTGCCCTGGCAGAGCCGGGAGCGCTGCACCAGGAACCAGGCGGTGCGAAGGGGGTCGTTCTCGGTGCGGAGCCAGCGCAGCGCCCGCTTGGTGATCATGAAGGCGCGCTCGCTGTCGCCGGACAGCCGGGCGGCCACCGCGATCTCGGCGAGCAGGTCGAGGAAGCGGAGGGCGTCGTCGTCGCAGCCGCAGGCCGGGTACCCCTCGGCGTAGTCGACCGGGCGCACGCCCTGGCGGACCTCCGGCGGGGCGTCGTCCCACAGCTCCAGGGCGCGGTCCAGCAACCGCAGCTGCTCGGCGTAGGCGTGGCGGCGGCGGGCCTGTACGGAGGCGGCGAGGACGGCGGGCAGTGCCTTGGCGGCGTCATGGGCCTTGTACCAGTAGCTGGCGAGGCGGGTGGCGCAGACCTCGGAGCGGACCAGCGTGGGGTCGGCCTCCAGGGCTTGTGCGTAGCGGCGGTTGAGGCGGGTGCGCTCGCCGGGCAGCAGGTCGTCGACGACGGCCTCGCGGACCAGGGCGTGCCGGAAGCGGTAGCCGGTGCCGTCCTGGGTGGGGACGAGGGCGTTGCTGCCGACGGCGGCCCGGAGCGCCTCGATGAGGTCGTCCTCGGGCATCTGGCAGACGGCGGCGAGGAGTTCGTGCTCGACGGTGGAGCCGCCTTCGGCGGCGATCCGCACCACCCGCTGGGCGTCCTCGGGGAGCGCCTCGACGCGCACCAGCAGCAGGTCGCGCAGCGGGTCGCTGAGGCCGTAGACGCAGCCGTCGGCGAGGCTGCGGGCCAGCTCCTCGACGAAGAAGGCATTGCCCTCGGAGCGCTTGAAGACCCGGTCGACGGTGTTCTCTTCGGGCTCGCTGCCGCGGATCCCGGCGATCTGGGAGCGGACCTCTTCGCGGTTGAAGCGGTTCAGCTCGATGCGGCGGACGGTGCGCATCCGGTCGATCTCGGCGAGGAACGGGCGCAGCGGGTGGCGGCGGTGGATGTCGTCGGAGCGGTAGGTGGCGACCAGGAGGATGCTGGCGTCGTGGAGGGTGCGCAGGAGGTAGGCGAGCA
This sequence comes from Streptomyces sp. NPDC058000, assembly GCF_042886435.1. Lineage (NCBI taxonomy): Bacteria > Bacillati > Actinomycetota > Actinomycetes > Kitasatosporales > Streptomycetaceae > Streptomyces > Streptomyces sp. NPDC058000. Next base: position 80,946 of record NZ_JBHVQS010000037.1, on the reverse strand, counting down.
GCTCGCGGGTGGAGCGGTCGGCCCAGTGCAGGTCCTCGACGACGATGACGAGGGTGCGGTGGGCGGCGAGCCGCTCCAGGAGGCGGGCGGTCAGCTCGAAGAGTCGGGCCCGGCCGACCTCCTCGCCCCGGATCTCCCCGGCGGTCTCGCCCAATTCCGGGAGGATGCGGGCCAATTCGCCCTCCTGGCCGCAGACGGCGGCGGCCAGTTCGTCCCGTAGGTGGGCGTTGAGGGTGTGCAGGATCGAGGAGAACGGGGCGAACGGCAGGCCCTCGGAGCCGATTTCGATGCAGCCGCCGAGTGCGACCTGCGCGCCGCCGCCGCGGGCCGTCTCGCAGAACTCCTCGATGAGGCGGGTCTTGCCGACGCCGGCCTCGCCCCCGATCAGCAGGGCCTGGGGCTCGCGGGACGCGGCGACCCGCGTCAGCGCGTCGCCCAACGCGGCGAGTTCGGCCGCGCGGCCGACGAAAACTGGACTGATGGGTCTGCTCTCCACGGTGCCGAGCATCGCACAGGGGTCCGACACTCGGGCAGTGGTTTCCGGCACACCGGGGACGTCTCCGCTGGTCCGCACGGCCTCGGGCCTCTCCGGTGGATCAGGCGGCGGCGCGCCGTACGCGCCCCCGCCGGGCCCGGACCGTGTTCACCCGCCCTTCGGGATCGTCGCTCCCGGAGTGGGCGGCGTCCCGCGCCCCTGCGGTGGCCTCGCGCACCAGGCGGCGGCGGTCGGCCTCGCGGCGCAGTTCCTCGTAGCGGACCCGGAGCTCCAGTTCGGAGGCGTACATGGTGTCTCCCCTTGGGGTGAGGCGGTGGTGACGCCCGGTCGGTTGCCGGGTGCCGATGGCCTCCACTCTCGTCGCCAAGGGGGGTCCGCCACATCGGGAGAGTTCCCGATCTCCGGGCCGGTTCGGGGCCCGGAAACCGGGGCGGCGGGCGGCCGGGGGCTTAGAAACGCGCGCCCCGGGCCTTGTGGGCCTTAGATATGCCCCACCACGCGCGTGGGGCATTAGGCACGCCCGCCGCTGCCCTCAGAAGGGGCTCAGGCGCCGCCGCCAGGTGCCTTAGGGAGGCTGGGCATGCTGGCGAACAGGTCGAGGTACATGCCCGCCGAGATGATCAACCCGAGCAGGCCGAGCACCAGCCCGCCCCAGGCGACGGCCCGCACCCAGGCGGGGCGTCGGCCGGTCAGCACCACCGCGGCGACGAGCATGGCGAGCACCGCGAACACCCCGTTGACCAGGGCGGTGGTGTGCCAGGGCGCGCCGTAGACGGCGGCGATCTGGTCGGTGGCCTTGCCGGACTGGAGCTTGATCTGGCCCAGCAGCGTCTGCCGTTCGGCGAGCAGGGTGCTCAGCCAGGTGCCGGTGACGGACGCCAGGCCGAGGCCGGCGGCGACCACGGCACCGGCGCCGGCGGCCGCACCGGACGGGGCGGGCTCCTCCGGGGTGTCCTCGTCGGCATCGAAATCGGCCGCGGACTCGGCGTCGGACTCGGCATCCGGCTCGGCGTCGGTCTTGGCCTCGGACTCGGCCTGCCCCTCGGTCGCGGGCGCCTGCCCCGCCGCGGCAGCTTCCCCCTTGGCGGCCGTTCCCCCGGCCTTCCCCGTTTCCTCGGTGCCGTCCGTGGCGCCCTTCGTCACCGCACCGGACGTCACGTCGTCGGCCTTCACATCGTCGGCCTTCACGTCATCGACCTTCACGGCGTCGGTCTTCACGCCGTCGGCCTGCACCGTGTCGGTCTTCACGTCATCGGTCGTCGCGTCATCGGTTCGCTTGTCGGTCGTCGTTCCCATGGGCGCGACCGTAGGTGCCGCGTCTGAGAGTCCGATGAGAGCCGGTGCGCTCCCCTTCTCCGGGCGTTCGCCCCGCGGGTCCGCCCCGGGCGTCAGACCTGCACCCGTGGCCGGTCGTCCACGGGGGGCGCGGGCGCGGCGGGTTCCGCCGGCGGTTCGATGCTCAGCCGCGGCAGCCGGCGTTCCAGCCAGACCGGCAGCCACCAGTTGGCACCGCCCAGGAGGTGCATCAGGGCCGGGACCAGCAGCGTACGGAGGACGAAGGCGTCCAGGGCGACGGCCGCGGCGAGGCCGATGCCGAACATCGCGATGATCCGGTCGCCGCTGAGGACGAACGCCCCGAAGACCGCGATCATGATCACCGCGGCCGAGTTGATCACCCGGCTGGTTTCGGCGAGCCCGACCCGTACGGACCGCCGGTTGTCGCCCGTCCGCTGCCATTCCTCGTACATCCGGCTGACCAGGAAGACCTGGTAGTCCATGGAGAGCCCGAAGAGCACCGAGACCATGATGACCGGGAGGAACGGCTCGATGGGGCCGGCGCTGCCCAGGCCCAGCGCCTCGCTCCCCCACCCCCACTGGAAGACCGCGACGACGATCCCGAAGGACGCGGCGACCGCGGCGAGGTTCATCAGCGCGGCCTTGAGGGGGATGCCGATGCTGCGGAAGGCGAGCAGCAGCAGGACGGAGCCGAGGCCGATGACGGCGCCCATGAAGAGCGGCAGTTTGCCGATGATGACGTCGGCGAAGTCGTCGTAGCCGGCGGTGACCCCGCCGACCCGCACCTTCAGCGTGGTGCCGTCCGCCACGCCCGGCAGCACCTCGGTGCGCAGCCGGTCGACGAGGTCGGAGGTCCGTTGGGACTGCGGTGAGCTGTCCGGTACGACGGTGATCACGCCGGTGGCGTGGCTGCCGTCGAACTCCGGGCCGCTGACCTGGGCCACGCCGGGGGTGTCCCGGAGGGTGTGCGGGAGCTTGTCGAAGGCGAGCCGGTCGGTGGCGCCGTCGAGCGAACCGACCAGCGTCAGCGGCCCGTTGAAGCCGGGCCCGAAGCCGTCCGCCAGCAGGTCGTACGCCTTGCGGGTGGTGGCGGTGGCCGGGTCGTTGCCCTGGTCCGAGGTGCCGAGGTGGAGTCCGAGGGTGGGCAGCGCGAGGGTGAGCATCACGGCGGCCGCGGCGGCGCCGAGCAGCTTGGGGTGGCGTTCGACGAAGCCGGCCCAGCGGGCGGCCGGGCCGGTGCCCGGGTCGGGCCGCGGCCCCTCGGTGGCCAGCCGGCGGCGCTCGCGGCGGCTCAGGGCGCGGGTCCCGATCACGCCGAGCAGGGCGGGCAGCAGGGTGATGGCGGCGGCGACGGTGAGGACGACGGTGAGCGAGGCGGCCAGCGCGACCCCGTTGAGGAAGCCCAGCCGCAGGGTGAGCATGCCGAGCAGGGCGATGCAGACGGTGGCTCCGGCGAAGACCACCGCCCGCCCGGACACCGCCACCGCGCGTTCGGCGGACTCCTGGACGGAGAGTCCGGCGCGCAGCCCCTTGCGGTGCCGGGTGACGATGAAGAGGGCGTAGTCGATGCCCACGCCGAGGCCGATCAGCATGCCCAGCATCGGGGCGAAGTCGGCGACCGTCATGGCGTGGCCGAGCAGGCTGATCCCGGCGGCGGCGGTGCCGACGGCGGCCAGCGCGGTGACGATCGGCAGCAGGGTCGCGGCGAGCGACCCGAAGGCGAGGAAGAGCACCACGGCCGCCGCGGCCAGCCCGATGATCTCCGGCAGCCCTTCGTGCGGCGACTGGGTGAGGGCGACGCCGCTGCCGCCCAGCTCGACCTGGAGGCCGTTCCCGGCCGCCGCCCGGGCGGTGCTGACGACCGCGCGGGCCTGGGCCGCGGGCAGGTCGTCGGACGAGCTGCGGAAGGTCACCGAGGCGTAGGCGGTGCGCCCGTCGTGGCTGATCTGCCCGGCGCCGCCCGGGCCGTAGGGGCTCTGGACGTCGGCGACGCCGGGCAGCCGGCCGACCTCGGCGAGCGTGTGCGCCATGGTCGTGCGGACCGCGGTGGAGCGGACGGTGCCGGCGTCGGCGTGCCAGACGATGGTGTCGGTGTCGCCGGCGCGGCCCGGGAACGCCTTGGCCAGCAGGGCGCCGGCCTGCCCGGATTCGGTGCCGGGGACCGCGTAGTCGGTGGAGTAGGCGCTGCCGGCCACGCCCGCGGCGACGGCCGTCCCAGTGAAGGCGGCGAGCCAGAGGAGGATCACCACGAGGCGGCGCCTGAGGCACCAGCGAGCCAGAGCGGTCACGGGCTGCTTCCGGGTCGTGCGCCGATATCTCCCGGGAGCGGGTGGTGCCGAACGCGGACTGACGGGGGTGGGGAGCGGGGCGGTACGGGTGGGAGAGCGGGGCCGGTGCGGGGGCCTCCGCGGCCGTTGCCGGCACGGCGGTCCCGCTTCCGAGTGCAGAGTGTCAGCCCGAAAAGATCCTTTGTCCCCTTTGTGGATTTCCCCACAGAGACGGCGACGGAGGCAACCCGGCCCATTTATCGGGCGGTTATGCCCACTAAAAGCCCCTTAACGGACTTTTTCCCCTTCGCGCCAACTCCCCGCACCCGCCCACGCTGACCGGAGGCGGACGTGGCCGGTTCCGGCGCGCGTGCGCTGTTCCCCGTGGGCATCCGCCCGAGAAAGATCGTCTTCAGGGGGGCCGGAGAGGCGCGCGACGCTCGTCTCCTGTGGGCTCCGAGGTTGGTGGTCGCCTTCACGGCGCGATGAGCACCCGATGAGCACCCGATGACCGTCCGCTGACCGCCCGCCCGCCCGGCCGGCCGGGCCCGGCACCCCGCCGCCGTCGCGGTACGACGGGCCCGGCCCGGCCCCGTCGTCGGATCCTCACCCCCTCGAACGGCCGTCGAACAAGGACCCACGATCATGACCACCATGACTGCTCGCACCGCGCCCCCCGGCAACCGGCCCCTCTGGCTGATCGATGTCCCCGTCGTCCTGGTGGCCGTCGTCTGGGGCTCCAGCTACCTGGCCGCCAAGGAACTGGCCACCGGTACCACCGTCATCGCCCTCCTCCTGCTGCGGTTCCTGGTGGCCACGCCGGTGATGGCGCTGGTGGCGGGCCGCGCGCTCACCCGGCTGACCGCCCGGGAGATCGGCGCGGGCGCGATCCTCGGCGCGCTCCTGTCATGCGTACTGGTGCTGGAGACCTACGGGGTGGTGCACACCTCGGCGACCAACGCGGGCCTCATCATCAGCCTGACCATGATCTTCACCCCGCTCGCCGAGGCCGTGGCGACCCGCACCCGCCCCACCGCCGCCTTCGTCGGCGCGGCGGCGCTGTCGGTGACCGGGGTGGCCCTGCTGACCCAGGGTTCGGGGTTCACCACCCCGTCGTCCGGCGACCTCCTGATGCTGCTCGCCGCCGTCGCCCGCACCGTCCACGTCATGGCCATGAGCCGGCTGAAGGCGGTCCGTTCGACCGACTCCGGAGCGCTGACCGTCGTCCAGTTCGCCGGCGCCATCGCGGTCTTCGCCCTCGCGTCGCCCTTCGCGGGCGCCTCCCCGCTCTCCGTCGCGGCCGCCTACTCCCCCCACCAGTGGACCGCCCTCCTGTACCTGGCCCTGATGTGCACGCTCTTCGCCTTCTTCGTCCAGATGTGGGCGGTGCGCCGGACGTCGCCGTCCCGCGTGAGCCTGCTGCTGGGCACCGAGCCGCTCTGGGCCGCCGTCATCGGCATCGCGGCCGGCGGCGACCGGCCCGGCCCGCTCGGCGCGGTCGGGGCGGTCCTCGTCCTCATCGGTACGACATGGGGCCGGCGGACCGTCGCGCCACCGAAGCCCGAGGAGGCCGCCCGCCCCACGGCTTCCCAACCTGCCGAGGTGTCCTAGGCCACCGCAACCGCGATCTCCGCCCGCGACAGCAGCCCCTGTTCGACGGCCATCATGCCCGCCTGGAACCTGCTGTCCGCCCCCAGCTTGGACAGCAGCGGAGTGATCGTCCGGCGCAGCGTACGGTCGGAAACCCCGAGGTTACGGGCGATGACGCTGTCCTTCAGCCCGGCGGCGAACATCCGCAGGACCATCCTCTCCCGGTCGGTCAACGCCCCGTCGCGGGAAACCTGCTGGGCATCCCCCGGCGCGACGTCGGCCAGCCGTTTCGCGTACACCCAGCAGTGCTCGAAGACCTGGCGCAGCAGCCGGCACATCACCACACCGTGGATCTCCAGCGCCGTCACCTCCTCGCCGTCCGCGTTCAGGGTGACCAATGCCTGTACGTCGTCGACCAGGGTGAGCCGGAACGGCAGCGTCATCGCGAGCCGCACCTGGGCCCCGGCCCGCCGCAGCCGGTACAGATGCGCCTGCCCCGACGTGCTGTCAGGCGTCGAGCGCAGGTGGACGGCGCGCAGCGACACGCCCTGGGCGAGGACCCGCACACTGCGCCGCTCGGCCTCCTCCCATCGCTCGGGCGCGGCCCGGTCGTTCGGCCGCAGTGCGAGAACCTCCCGCCGCGCCCCGGCCGCGAGGGCGTCCATGCTCTCCGCGATCCGCTGCTGCCCCACCCGCACCGCTATCCGGGAGGACTGCGCGGCGCCCGTACCCGACGGCTGAAAGGCCGGCAGACTGTCGGCCAGTGCGCTGAACGCCGCCCGCAGCGACCGCAGTCCGTCGAGCCGGTCCGCCGTCGCCTGCTCGGCGGTGTCCAGCAGCAGCGCGAACGCCGTCTCCGGCGACACCGGCACCGGCAGCGCCCCGCCGCGGGACGACCGTACGAGTCCCATGGACCCCAGGTACCGCAGGCTCTCCTGGAACTGCCGACTCGTCATGCCGAGCCGCTCCGCCGCGCGATCCTGCGGGCAATCGCTTTCCGTCAGCAGTAAGTTGAAGACCTCGTCGGCCCGCTCGGGACCGGAACGCGAACGCATGACACCTCCACGAAGCACACGAAAAGTACGTGGCACGGCGTCATTGGCGTGATCGACGAATTTCGGATGGTAAGTGGCAGTCAGATCCAGCGTCCACGCCCATCTCTCATCCTGAGATCTTCCCGGCCACCGGCCGCCACTCACACCACACGATCTTTCCCGGCACGCGCTCCTCGACGCCCCACGCGTCCGCCAGCGCCGACACCAGCAACAGCCCGCGCCCGCGCTCGTCGTCCTCCGCACCGCCCCGCTCCGACACCCGCGGCTCCCCGTCCCCACTGTCGTGCACCTCGACCCGCAACACTCCGTCCTCCGCCCCCAGCGCCAGCCACAACCGGTAACCACGCCCCGGCGGGACGCCGTGCAGCACCGCATTGGTGGCCAATTCGCTGACGCAGAGCACGACATCGTCCGCCCCGCGCTTCCGATCCCAGTCCGCGAGCGCACTGCGCGCGAACTCCCTGGCCAGCGACACGGAACGGCGCTCGCGCCGGTAGAACGCCGTCCGGACCCGGACGGCCTGAATCTCCTCTTGCATGCCACCAATGTCACTGCCAGTGACTACGCTGGACCACAGCGTGAAGTCGTACAGATGCGATGTACGACTTCTCGCCGCATCAGACGGTCACGACGGGGGGAAGGCAAGCGGCATGCACCAGGCGAACAAACCGAAGCGGATCACGTCATGGCATGTGATCGGCGCCCAGTTGAGCCACTTCCGCAAGGCGGCCCGGTTGACGCAACCGGCACTGGCCGAGGCCGTGGGCGTCCACGAGGACACCATCGGCTCCATCGAACAGGGCCGCAGAGCCCTGAAGATCGACCTGGCCGAGGCATTCGACGAAATCCTCGGCACGAAGGGGGCGTTGGCGGTTGCGGTGGAGAAGGTGCCCGACAAGGAGCGCTTTCCGGCCTTCGTTCAGGACTTCGTCGAGTACGAGGCGGACGCGATCTCCCTGCTCTCGTACGAGAACCACGTCATGCCCGGCCTGCTCCAGACGCCGGACTACGCACAGGCAGTCTTCTCGTGCCTCTTCCCGCCCATCAGCGAAGCCGACGCCGCCGAACGACTCTCGGCTCGCCTCGACCGTCAGCAACTACTGCAACGGGATCCGCCGCCGGTCCTGAACTTCATCCTGGAAGAGGTGGTCCTACGTCGGCCGATCGGCGATGCGGAGGTGCTACGGCAGCAGATCAGGCATCTGCGCAGCTGCGCAGAACTTCCCTTTGTCGGACTCCAGATCATGCCCACGAGCCGTAGGAAGCACGCAGGACTCAACGGGCCACTCGTGCTCCTGGAAACTCCCGATCATGGCCAACTGGCCTACATCGAGGGCCAGAGAGTGAGCTTCCTCGTGGACGATCCGGACGAGGTAAGTGTGCTCCAACAGAAATATGGGATGCTGCGATCGCAGGCACTCACACCAGAAGACAGCGTCAGCCTGCTCGACCAACTGGCGGGAGAGGCATGAGCGATCTGGCCTGGTTCAAGTCCAGCTACAGCGGCGACGAAGGCGGCAACTGCCTCGAAGTGTCCGCGTCCCACACCGCCATCCACATCCGCGACTCCAAGAACCCCGACGGGCCGGTGCTCACCCTCCCGGCCGGTGCCTGGGGCGCGTTCGTCGCGGACGTGGCGCGGCCGTGAGGCAGCGGCGGCTCGGCGCCCAGGGACCGGCCGTCTCCGCGCTCGGCCTCGGCTGCATGGGGATGTCGACGTCGTACGGCGTACCGGACGACGCCGAGTCCCTCCGCACCCTGGACCGGGCGGTCGAGCTCGGGGTGACCCTGCTCGACACCGCGGACGCGTACGCGCGGGGCGCCAACGAGGAGTTCCTCGGGCGGTGGTTGGGCAGCCGACCGACCGCCCTGCGGGACGGACTGGTCTTCGCGACCAAGTTCGGGTTGCGGCACGACGCGGGCACCGGGCGGGTGAACGAGGTCGACACCTCCGCCGCCTGGGTGCGCACGGCGTGCCACGCCTCCCTGCGCCGCCTCGGTACGGACCGGATCGACCTCTACTACATGCACCGGCGCGACCCGGCCGTCCCCATCGAGGAGACGGTCGGCGCCATGGCGGAGCTGGTCGCCGAGGGATCCGTACGCCACCTCGGCCTCAGCGAGGTGAACCCGCGGACGCTGCGCCGGGCCCACGCCGTCCACCCCATCAGCGCCGTACAACTGGAGCACTCCCTCTTCACCCGCGAGGTGCTGGAGGGCGAAATGCTGGCGACCTGCCGGGAGTTGGGCATCGGCGTCGTCGCGTACTCGCCGCTCGGGCGCGGCATGCTGACGGGCGCCCTCTCCTCCCGCGGCGACCTCACCGCCGACGACGCCCGGCGCCGGTGGCCGCGGTTCGCGGACGAGAACATCGAGCGCAATCTCGCGCTCGTACGGGCCCTCCGCACCACCGCCGAGTCGCTCGGCTGCACACCGGCGCAGGCCGTCCTCGCCTGGCTGCTCGCCCAGGGCGAGGACCTCGTGCCGATTCCCGGCACCAAGCGCCGGGCGTATCTGGAGGAGAACGCGGCCGCGGCCGATCTCTCGCTCAGCCCGGAGCAGGCGGACCGGCTCCGCGCCGCCGTGCCCGACGGCGCGGTGGCCGGCGAGCGCTACCCGCTCGCCGCCCTGGCCCGCCTCGGCCACTGACCAAGGGGCCGGCCCTGCGGCAGCAGCTCAGTCGGTCAGCAACGCCGGTGCCAGCTCGCGGAGTTGGTCGATGCCCAGGCCGCGGTTGGCGACGATCGGCTGGAGCGACACATGGTCGGCGCCCGCGTCGTGGTGCTCCTGCACCCGCCGCCGGATCGCGTCCGCGTCGCCCCAGGCGACGATCGCGTCGACCAGCCGGTCGCTGCCGCCGTCGATGAAGTCGTCGTCGTCGAAGCCCAGCCGCCGCAGGCTGTTCACGTAGTTGGGCAGCGCGAGGTAGAAGCCGAGGTGGTGCTCGCGGATCTGGGCGCGGGCGGTCGCCGGGTCGGTCTCCAGCAGGACGGCCTGCTCGGGTGCGAGCAGCGGGGTGTCGCCCAGGATCTCGCGGGCGCCGGCGGTGTGCTCGGGCGTGACGAAGTACGAGTGCACGCCCGCGGCCCGCTCCCCCGCCAGTTCCACCATCTTGGGGCCGAGCGCCGCGAGCACCCGGGCGGGCGCCTCGGCCACCGGGGCGTCGTAGCGGGCCTCGTCCATCGCCTCAAGGTAGGAGCGCATCGCGGCGAGCGGCTTGGCGTAGGCGTGACCGCGCCCGTTGACCTGCGGGGCGTGGCTGGCGCCCAGGCCCAGCAGGAACCGGCCGTCGTACGCCTCGGCGAGGGTGTGCGCGCCGGCGTTCATCGCGGTGGCGTCCCGGGCCCAGATGTTGGCGATACCGGTGGCGACGGTCAGCCGCTCGGTGGCGGCGAGCAGCAGCCCGGCGTGGGCGAACGCCTCCTTGGTGGCCTGCGCCTCACCGAACCACAGCGCCCCGTAGCCCAGCCGCTCGACCTCGGCCGCGAACTCCCGTTCCGTCGCCGCCGACACCCGACCGAGCCCGCCGTGCCAGACCCCGACCCGGCCGAGCCGCGCGGCGATCGCTCGCGGGTCCTGAACCGGTGTGTCCTGCTGCGCCATTGTTCATTCCTCCACTGTCCGGCGGGCGGTGCCCCGGGGCCCGTATCCGTTGATCCTTTTCTGGTGACAGCGCCTTTGGGGGACGTGGCATTCCGCGTAGGAGGAGAAAGATCGGCAATTCGTCCGGAAGGCCGCCCGGGCACCGGTCACGGGCATCGGCGTCGTCCCAGGCCGGATACGGCGAAGCGGCCGCCCCTCCGAGGAGGGACGGCCGCTTCGCGACCGGAACGTGTCGGGATCAGCCCTCGACGCCCAGCTTCTCCAGGATCAACTCGCGGACGCGGGCGGCGTCCGCCTGGCCGCGGGTGGCCTTCATGACCGCGCCGACCAGGGCACCGGCGGCGGCGACCTTGCCGCCGCGGATCTTGTCGGCGATCGCGGCGTTGGCGGCGATCGCCTCGTCCACGGCGGTGCCGAGCGCGCCCTCGTCGGAGACGACCTTCAGCCCGCGCTTCTCGACGACCGTGTCCGGGTCGCCCTCGCCGGCCAGCACGCCCTCGATGACCTGCCGGGCCAGCTTGTCGTTGAGCGAGCCGTCGACGACCAGCGCGGCGACCTTGGCGACCTGCTCCGGGGTGATCGGCAGCGCGGCCAGCTCCACCCCGTCCTCGTTGGCGCGGCGGGCCAGCTCGCCCATCCACCACTTGCGGGCCGCGGCGGAGTCCGCACCGGCCTCGGTGGTGGCGACGATCAGGTCGACCGCACCGGCGTTGAGGATCGACTGCATGTCCAGCTCGGCGATGCCCCACTCCTCGCGGAGCCGGTTGCGGCGCAGCCGCGGCAGCTCGGGCAGGGTGGCCCGCAGCTCCTCGACCCAGTCGCGGGACGGGGCCACCGGCACCAGGTCCGGCTCGGGGAAGTAGCGGTAGTCCTCCGCCTCCTCCTTGATCCGGCCCGACGTGGTGGAGCCGTCTTCCTCGTGGAAGTGCCGGGTCTCCTGGAGGATCGTGCCGCCGGAGGAGAGCACCGCGGCGTGCCGCTGGATCTCGAACCGGGCGGCCCGCTCCACGGAGCGCAGCGAGTTGACGTTCTTGGTCTCCGAGCGGGTGCCGAACTTCTCGGTGCCCCTGGGGCGCAGCGAGAGGTTCACGTCGCAGCGCATCTGGCCCATCTCCATACGGGCCTCGGAGACGCCCAGCGCCTTGATCAGCTCGCGGAGCTCGGCGACATACGCCTTGGCGACCTCGGGGGCCCGCTCGCCGGCGCCCTCGATCGGCTTGGTGACGATCTCGATGAGCGGGATGCCGGCGCGGTTGTAGTCCAGCAGCGAGTGCCGGGCGCCGTGGATCCGGCCGGTCGCCCCACCGATGTGGGTGGACTTGCCGGTGTCCTCCTCCATGTGGGCGCGCTCGATGTGAACGCGGAAGATCTCGCCGTCCTCCAGCTGCACGTCGAGGTAGCCGTCGAAGGCGATCGGCTCGTCGTACTGGGAGGTCTGGAAGTTCTTCGGCATGTCCGGATAGAAGTAGTTCTTCCGGGCGAAACGGCACCATTCTGCGATGGAGCAGTTCAGTGCCAGGCCGATCTTGATCGCGGACTCCACGCCGATCGCGTTGACGACCGGGAGGGAGCCGGGCATGCCCAGGCAGGTGGGGCAGGTCTGCGAGTTGGGCTCGGCGCCCAGGGTGGTCGCACACCCGCAGAACATCTTGGTCTTGGTACCGAGCTCGACGTGCACCTCCAGACCCATCACGGGGTCGTAGGTGGCCAGCGCGTCCTCGTACGGCACCAGGTCGGTGACAGTCACGGTGAAACTAACCTCTCAGGTCCGGCGCCGGTCAGCCCGCGAGGACGTCGTCGTCATTGAGACGACGCAGTTCGCGGACGAGCAGGGCGACACCGGTGACGATGGCGGCGGCGGAGACAACGGCGTCGATCAGTTGGAGCGTGTCATGCTCCCCCTTGGCCTTCTTCGCCTGCTTGACGACGCTCACCGCGCCGAACAGCGTGGTGCCGATGGACAGGTAGGTGCCGGGCTTGGACTTCTTGAAGCTCTTGGCCTTGGCCAGCTTTCCACTCACAGCGTCTCCTCCAGCAGGTCCTCGATGACAACTCCGCTCACAGGGCCGGCGCCTCCTCCAGGAGCGGGTGGCCCCACTTCTCGGTGAGCGCGGACTCGACCGCGGCGCCGACCTTGTAGAGCCGGTCGTCGGCCATGGCCGGGGCGATGATCTGCAACCCCACCGGCAGCCCGTCCTCGGGAGCCAGTCCGCAGGGCAGCGACATGGCGGCGTTGCCCGCCAGGTTGGCGGGGATGGTGCACACGTCGGCGAGGTACATCGCCATCGGGTCGTCGGTGCGCTCGCCGATCGGGAACGCGGTGGTCGGCGTGGTCGGCGAGATGATCACGTCGACCTGCTCGAAGGCCCGCTCGAAGTCGCGGGTGATCAGCGTGCGGACCTTCTGGGCGCTGCCGTAGTACGCGTCGTAGTAGCCGGAGCTGAGCGCGTACGTGCCGAGCATGATGCGGCGCTTGACCTCGGGGCCGAAGCCGGCCTCACGGGTCAGTGCGGTGACGTCCTCGGCGGACTTCGTGCCGTCGTCGCCGACCCGCAGGCCGTAGCGCATGGCGTCGAAGCGGGCGAGGTTGGACGAGCACTCGGAGGGCGCGATCAGGTAGTACGCGGCCAGCGCCAGGTCGAAGGACGGGCAGTCCAGCTCGACGATCTCGGCACCCAGCTCCTTGAGCAGCGCGACCGACTCGTCGAAGCGCTGCACGACGCCGGGCTGGTAGCCCTCGCCGCGGAACTGCTTGACGACGCCGACCCGCATCCCGTCCACGCTGCCGTTGCGGGCCGCCTCGACGACCGCCGGGACCGGGGCGTCGATGGAGGTGGAGTCCAGCGGGTCGTGGCCGGCGATGGCCTCGTGCAGCAGCGCCGCGTCCAGCACCGTGCGGGCGCACGGGCCGCCCTGGTCCAGGGAGCTGGAGAAGGCCACCATGCCGTAGCGGGAGACCCCGCCGTAGGTGGGCTTGACGCCGACGGTGCCGGTGACGGCGGCGGGCTGGCGGATCGAACCGCCGGTGTCCGTACCGATGGCGAGCGGGGCCTGGAAGGAGGCCAGGGCGGCGGAGGAGCCGCCACCGGAGCCGCCGGGGATCTTGGTGAGGTCCCAGGGGTTGCCGGTCGGCCCGTAGGCGCTGTTCTCCGTCGACGACCCCATGGCGAACTCGTCCATGTTGGTCTTGCCGAGGATGACGACGTCGGCGGCCTTGAGCTTCTTGGTCAGCGTGGCGTCGTAGGGCGGCATCCACCCTTCGAGGATCTTCGAGCCGACGGTGGTCGGCATGTCCTGGGTGGTGAAGATGTCCTTCAGCGCGAGCGGGACGCCGGCCAGCGGGCCCAGCTTCTCGCCACGGGCCCGCTTCTCGTCGATGGCGCGGGCCTGGGCCAGCGCGCCTTCGCGGTCCACGTGCAGGAAGGCGTGCACCTTCTCGTCGACGGCCTCGATGCGGGCCAGGTGCGCCTCGGTCACCTCGACGGCGGTGAGCTCGCCGGCGGCGATCTTCGCCGCGATCTCGGCGGCGGTGAGCTTGATCAGGTCAGCCATGTCGGTCACTCCTCCCCCAGGATCTGCGGCACCTTGAAACGCTGCTGCTCCTGGGCCGGGGCGCCGGAGAGCGCCTGCTCGGGGGTGAGCGACGGACGGACCTCATCCGGCCGCATCACGTTGGTCAGGGGCAGCGGGTGGGACGTCGGCGGGACGTCTTGGTCGGCGACCTCGGAGACGCGGGCGACCGCGCCAATGATGTCGTCGAGCTGTCCGGCGAAGTGGTCGAGCTCTTCGTCCTTCAGCTCCAGACGTGCCAGCCGGGCGAGGTGGGCGACCTCCTCGCGCGTGATGCCAGGCATGCAGAGATCCTCTGGTGTTTTCGGCGGAGTGTTCTGGGCGGAGTGTTCCGGAAGGAGATTTCTGGGCGAATTCTCCGGCGGAGTATTCCGGCCCAATCCTATGGCGTACGGGAACGCTGCCGCGAAACGCTTTCGCCGGAGCGCTTCAGCGGGGTGATACGCCGGACCGCCCGGCGGGGCACGGGGCGGTCCGGCGCGGGCCGCCCCGCGGGCCCGGACGGCGGCCGGGGCCGGGGTCAGCCGCCGCCCACCGCCGGGGCGCCCGGTGGCGGATCGTTTGTCCTGGGGCCGTCCGGCACGCTGGGGCCGGACGGTGGTGTGTCCGGTGGCGGCAGGTACGGCGCCGGCACGCTCGCTTCCGATTCGTCCGGTGGCGGCGCCTTCACTGCCGGTTCGTCCGGCGCCAGCGCGTCCGATGCCGGCGCGTTCCCTTTCGGTTCGTTCGTCTCGGGTGGGTCGGGGGGCGGCCGGTCCGGTGTCCCTTGGCTGGGGGCCGGCTGGTCCGGTGCGGGGAGCTGCGCGGTGGTGTCGGAGCGGGGATTTGGGACGGCCGGTGGCCGGGTCAGTTCAAGACCTGTCCCGAAGGGCGCTCGGCTGCCTTCTCCGCCGCCAGGGCGGTCGTCTCCGACGCACGGCGCCACCCGTGCTCACCGCGGGCCCGTAGCCAGGCCGTGGTCTCGTCCGGTGGCATCGCGGCGGCCACCAGCCAGCCCTGGACCGCGTCACAGCCCAGGTCGCGCAGCCGCTCCCAGGTCTCGTCGTCCTCGACGCCCTCGGCGACGACCAGCAGGCCCAGCGAATGGGCGAGGTCGAGGGTGCAGCGGACGATCTCGGCGTCCTCGTTGTCGACGGCCAGCCGGGCCACGAAGGAGCGGTCGATCTTCAGCTCGCTGACCGGGAGGCGCCGCAGGTGGACCAGGGAGCTGTAGCCGGTGCCGAAGTCGTCCAGGGACATCTTCACGCCGTGGGCGGTGAGCCCGGCCAGGGTGTCGGCGGCCCGCTGCGGGTCCTCCAACAGGACGTGTTCGGTTATCTCCAACTGGAGGGCGCCCGGTGGGACGCGATGTCGGGCGAGCCGGGCGGCGACCGCGCCGGCGAAGCCCGGGGAGTGCACATCGCGCGGTGAGACGTTCACCGCGACCGGCACCTCCAGGCCCATCGCGCGCCAGCGCGCCACCTGGGCGAGCGCGGTCTCCAGGACGTACTCGGTCAGCCGGGGCATCAGGCCGGAGGACTCGGCGATGGCGATGAACTCGTCCGGCGGGACCCGACCGCGGTCCGGATGGACCCAGCGGACCAACGCCTCCAGACCGGCGACGTGTCCGTCGAAACCGACCTTGGGCTGGTAGTGCAACTCCACGTCGCCGGCGTCCAGGGCGCGCCGCAGATCGCCCAACAGGCCGAGCCGGTCGGGGGTGTTGCCGTCCCGCTTGGCCTCGTAGAGCTCGACGCCGCTGCGGTCCCGCTTGGCTTGGTACATCGCCACGTCGGCGCGGCGCAGCAACCCCTCGGCGTCCAGCGCGTGTTCGGGGAAGACCGCGACCCCCGCGCTGGCTTCGAGCACGAGGGTCAGTCCGTCGAGGTCCAGCGGGGAGCTGAGGGCCGCGACGAGGTTGCGGGCCACCCGCTGGGAGCTGGTGAGGGAGTCGGTGGCCGGCAGCAGGACGGCGAACTCGTCGCCGCCGAGCCGGGCGGCCTCGGCGCCGCGCGGGAGGGCGTGCCGCAGCCGGTCGGCGATCTGGAGCAGCAGGCGGTCGCCGGCGAGGTGGCCGAGGGTGTCGTTGACGGAACGGAAGCGGTCGAGGTCGATCAGGACGAGGGCGGCCCGGATGCCGGCCCGTTCGGCCTCGTCCAGGGCCGTCCAGGTGCGCTCCAGCAGCCACTGGCGGTTGGGCAGGCCGGTGAGCGGGTCGCGCAACTGCTCCTCGGCGCGGGCCCGGGCTATCCAGAGGGTGGAGTCCAAGGCGATCAGCGGGACCGCGAACAGCGGGAGCAGCAGCGGGGCACCCACCGCGCAGACCGCGATCAGCGGGGAGATGCCGAGCAGGGCGATGCCGACCAGGGCCTGCCGCACCACCGCCGTACGGGCGATGGTGGGCAGTCCGCCGTCGAGCGGCAGCCGGCTGAACCAGAGCAGTCCCCGGCTGACGAGGAGGTAACTCCCCGCCATCACGATGACTTCGGGCAGGACCGAGAGGTCCCAGGCGTCGGGCGTCCAGGGCTGGCGGACCGCGGGGTGCACCCCGCAGACGGCCAGGCCGAGCGCCGCGGCACCGATGCCGAGGACGTCAACGGCCCCGTGGACCAGGGCCTGTCGCCAGCGCTGTCGTCTGGCGGCGCCGACCAGGACCACCACGGAGAGGCTGACCAAAATGGCCGGCACCCAGCCGTAGAGGAGGAGTACGGCGAGGGCGAGGGCGGCCCCGGAGCCGGTGCCGCCCCACCACCGGTCCCGGCCGAGGGCGACCAGGTGGCCGACGATGACACCGGTCAGGACCGCCAGCGACCAGCCGACGGCTCCTGTGGGGAACAGCGGCGCACCGCCGCCGAGGGTGTGCAGCACTCCCGCGGCGAGCGCCACGCCCGCCGCCATGACGATGGCCGCGGGCAACGCAGGCACCACGAGCCGGCGGAGCCGCGACGCCGGAGCGGCGCTGTCGGTCGGTTTCATTCCGATCCCTCTCACAGCCGGCTGTGCCCGCGCCACGGCAGGCGCACACGTCAACAGTAGGCCGCGGAAGGCTGTTGCGGGCAGCGATCCGCAGCGGTTGCCCGAATGCGACCCGGCCTCCCGGATCAATCTGGTATGCGCCGATGGGGTGACACCTCACTCCTCCTCAGGCGGAGTGACAGCTACCGCTCGTGCTGCCTCGGGACCCTGCTCCAGCAGCACAGCGAAGCCATCATCGTCCAACACGGGGACCTTCAACTGCATGGCTTTGTCGTACTTCGAACCGGGGTTGTCGCCCACCACTACGAATCCGGTCTTCTTGGAAACGGATCCGGTCACCTTCGCTCCGAGAGCCTGTAGCGCTTCTTTCGCGCCATCTCTGGTGTGTGACTGAAGTGTGCCCGTTACCACGACGGTGACGCCTTCCAAGGGACGCGGGCCCGCCTCACCCGTCTGCTCCTCCTCCATCCGGACGCCCGCGGCCCGCCACCGCTCGATGATTTCCTCGTGCCAGTCCACCGCGAACCACTGCTTGAGCGAGGCCGCGATGGTGCCGCCGACGCCGTCCACGGCGGCCAGTTCCTCCTCGCTGGCCTCCCGGATCCGGTCGATGGAGCGGAACTCGCGCGCCAACGCCTGCGCCGCGACCGGGCCCACGTGGCGGATCGACAGGCCGGTGAGGATCCGGGCCAGCGGGCGCTCCTTGGCGGCCTGGATGTTCTCCAACATGGCGAGGGTGTTCTTCTTCGGCTCGCCCTTCTGGTTGGCGAAGAAGGTGACGACCTTCTCCTCGCCGGTCTTCGGGTCGCGCTTGGGCAGGCCGGTGTCCGGGTCCAGGACGTGGGACTTGATGGGCAGCAACTGCTCGACGGCGAGGTCGAAGAGGCCGCCCTCGTCCTTCAGCGGCGGTTCGGCGGGCTCCAGCGGCTGGCTGAGCGCGGTGGCGGCGACATAGCCGAAGTTCTCGATGTCCAGGCACTTGCGGCCGGCGAGGTAGAACAGCCGCTCGCGGATCTGGGCGGGGCAGGACCGGGCGTTGGGGCACCGCAGGTCGATGTCGCCTTCCTTGGCGGGCTGGAGCGCCGAACCGCACTCGGGGCACTCGGCCGGCATCACGAACTCCCGCTCGGTGCCGTCCCGCAGGTCGACGACCGGGCCCAGGATCTCCGGGATGACGTCGCCCGCCTTGCGGATGACGATGGTGTCGCCGATCAGGACGCCCTTGGCCTTGACCACGTCCTGGTTGTGCAGGGTCGCGAACTCCACCTCGGAGCCGGCGACGGTGATCGGCGCGACGACCGCGTACGGCGTGACCCGTCCGGTGCGGCCGACGCCGACGCGGATGTCCACCAGCTTGGTGTTGACCTCCTCCGGCGGGTACTTCCAGGCGATCGCCCAGCGCGGCGCCCGCGAGGTGGCGCCCAGCCGACCCTGGAGCCGGATCTCGTCGAGCTTGACCACGACGCCGTCGATCTCGTGCTCGACGGCCGTGCGGCGGGTCTCGGGGTCGCCGTAGTGGGCGATGAACTCCCGTACCGCGGCGAGGGAGTTGACGGCGCGGTTGTGCGACGCGGTGGGCAGGCCCCAGTCCTTGAGCAGGTCGTACGCCTCGGAGAGGCGGTCGATCTCCAGGCCGTCGCGGGCGCCGAGGCCGTGCACCACCATGTGCAGCGGGCGGGTGGCGGTGACCTTGGGGTCCTTCTGGCGCAGCGAACCGGCCGCGGCGTTACGGGGGTTGGCGAACGGGGGCTTGCCGTCGGCCACCAGGCGCTCGTTGAGCTCCAGGAACTTCTCCATCGGGAAGTAGACCTCCCCGCGGATCTCGACCAGCGCGGGGACCCGGTCGCCGGTGAGGCGGTGCGGGATCTCGGTGATGGTGCGGACGTTGGGCGTGATGTCCTCGCCGGTGCGGCCGTCGCCGCGGGTGGCGGCGCGGGTGAGCCGGCCGTGTTCGTAGGTGAGGTTGACCGCGAGGCCGTCGACCTTCAGCTCGCAGAGGAAGTGGTAGCCGGCGCTCTTGGGGTCGCCGCCCAGTTCGGTGGCGATCCGCTCGGCCCAGGCCGACAGTTCCTCGTCGTCGAAGGCGTTGTCCAGCGAGAGCATCCGCTCGCGGTGCGCGACCTCGGTGAACTCCGTGGCGTAGGAGCCGGCGACCTTCTGGGTCGGGGAATCCGGGGTGCGCAGCTCGGGGTGCGTCTCCTCCAGGGCCTCCAGGGAGCGCAGCAGCTTGTCGAACTCCGCGTCACTGACGACCGGGGCGTCCTTCACGTAATACCGGAAGCGGTGCTCCTCGATCTGCTCAGCGAGCTGCGCGTGCTTCTCCCGTGCCGCGGCGGGCACCTTGGATGCCGCTGCGTGCTGTTCGCCAGCCACCGTCTTGTCCTCCCGTGTCCTGTCAGAGCGGTCACTCAGGGTTGTCTGCGAGCGACTTCGCCGCCCGGACACAGTGGGCGAGCACCGCGCGGGCATAGGCGGGCGAGGCGCCCGCCAGACCGCACGACGGGGTGACCACCACGGACTCCGCGAGGAGCCCCGGTGCCAGCCCCAGCCTGCGCCACAGCGTCCGGACACCCATGACGCTACCGGCAGGGTCTGACAATCGGCCGTCCACGCCCGGCACCACGCCCGCGAACAGCGCGGTACCGCCCTCGACCGCCTCGCCGATCACCTCGTCCTCACGCTCGGTGAGCAGTGCGGCATCGAACGAGATGCCCGTGGCGCCGGCCCGCCGCAGCAGCCCGAACGGCACCTCGGGCGCGCAGGAGTGGACCACGACCGGTGCGCCGTCCGCCGCCGCGACGAGGTCGCGCAGCGCGCCCTCGACGACCGCGCGGTCCACGGCCCGGTGGGTGCGGTAGCCGCTCGCGGACTTCACCCGCCCTTGGAGCACCGCGGTCAGCGACGGCTCGTCGAGTTGGAGCACCACCTCGGCGCCCGGCACCCGGCGCCGGACCTCCGCGAGATGTCCGCGCAGCCCCTCGATGAGGGATGCGGTGAGGTCCCGGCAGGCCCCGGGATCGCCGAGCGCCACCTCGCCGTTGCGCAGCTCCAGGGCGGCGGCCAGCGTCCACGGGCCGACCGCGGAGACCTTCAGCGGTCCCGCGTACCCCTGGGTGAACTCCTCCAGGGCGTCCAGGTCCTCGCCGAGCCAGGAGCGGGACCGGCGGGTGTCGCGGCCGGGCCGGTCGCTGATCCGCCAGCCGCTGGGCTCCACATGGGCGTAGAGCTCGACGAGCAGACCCAGGGTCCGCCCGATCATGTCGGCGCCGGGCCCCCGGGCCGGGAGCTCGGGCAGATGGGGGAAGTCCTCCAGCGTCCCGGTGACGGTCTTCGCCGCTTCGCGTGCGTCACCGCCCGGCATAGATCCGATGCCGGTCGCCGCGCCGGCGGCCCACTTGTGCCTGATGTTCTCGCTCACCTGGGAAGGGTATGCGGCGGTGGGGCGGGGGGGGGGCCCCGGCCCCCCCCCCCCCCCCCCCCCCCCCGGCCCCCCCCCCCCCCCCCCCCCCG